>NZ_JAUQXO010000006.1:0-4646 GCF_030834625.1 Geobacter sp. | reverse complement strand
TTGAAGACTCCCGTTCGTGCGACCCAGGGGGTGTCTATCCCCTTTGCGGCCCTGGCCAGCCTGCCGCGCATCTCGGCGCAGCTGGCCGGGTCGAGCAGCCGGTCCGTCATGATCAATGAGACGAGTTTGGCCATGTCCCTTGTGGTGCCGGCCTGCGCAACCAGACCATCATTGCGGGATACGATCCGAACGTAAGGCCATTTCTTTCCTTCCTGGAAGTCGCCGGCGACCCAGAGACCCTGGTTGATTGAAGGATCGAAGAAGCCGCCCGCAGCCAGGGCCCCGTTCAGGTACCCATAGCCGACTCCATGAACGCACGCGGCGGCATGGGCATTGTTGCTCGGCACGATCATCCCCTCCAGTGCTCTGTCAAAGGCGGGAGAGAAGGCAACGGTAGCCCTGAGTCCCAGGCTGGCCGGCTTCGGCTCGAAAACGTTTCGATACGAAGGGACGCGATGTGCGTCCATGAGAAGGGAACGGGCGATATTGTCGGACGCCTTGGCAATTGACGGGTCCATCTGTGCGGCGAGCCAGGCGGACAGGTTTGCCGGGTTGGCTCCGGTGGTTGCGGCAAAACGCCTGACCATATCCCGCAGGGCATAGGCAGCGTACATGACAGCCACCTTGGCCTCGCTGGCAATGTAGTCGGTTTCGGTCTCGAGGTGGCCGGCCGACGGGAGGGGGCCCGACGCATTGGTCACGTCGACGACCGTGATCCGGACCGGAAAGGTGCCCGGCGCGAGCTTGCGATCCTTCTCAAACGCGGCAATGGCGTGCCTGAGCGCATGTGCCATCTTCAGGTCGGCCGCAAGGAGGTCATCCGGTCGTGGCGGGAACAGGGGAACGGGTGTGTGGGGAGAACTGACGGCAACGCCACCGGGCTTCCCCTCTTCCCACGCTCCCTCCGTTTCAACCGGATACTCGTCGTCCTCTGTTTCGTAATCGGCATACCCGGCCTCTTCGGCCTCTTCGAGTCCCGTCTCCCCGTAAAGGGCTTCCGGGAACTCCTCCAGTTCGTCGTCGACAAACTCGGCATCATGGAAATCCTCGAACGTTTCCCCGATCCCCTCGAACTCTTCGAGCTCAGGCTGGACACCCCGCACCAGCTCGTTTCGAATCCGCAGCCACTCCTGGGCGAGAGCACGTTCGCTCGTCCGGATCCGGCGCCCTTCCAGCTCCGGGTAGCGCGCGTGGAAGACGAAATTCGTCAGTTTGTTCTCGTCAGCAACGCCCTGCTGCTGGAGGAGGTTAAGGGCATCACTCTCCCTCTTGCTCGCCGTGTCGAACAGCTTGGATGCGTACTTTACCCACTCAGTGGCTTTGATCCCCACAGCTCCCAGGATCGTATTGCGGGTTTCGAACTTCACCAGCCAGCGGTCCTTTTTCCCCTTTCTGGTTTCCACGTTGTATCGGCCCATGGCCGCGCTCAGGTTTTTCCCGCTTCGCACCGACAGCAGGTCCACACCCTTGGCAATCCCTGCCAGCCATTGGTATACCGTGGGGCCGGGTTCATGGTGCTTTGTTCCATACCCTTTGATGAAGAGCGGGCTTTTCCGGTCCAGCCCCAGCTCCTTGAGCAGCGAATCGTTTTTCACGATTTTTTCGAACAGCTTCCTTTCTTTTCCCGTCAACAGAACCTTGTACATCGACGCGAAGTTGGTCCGGCTCATGAGCGTAAAGGCCTGCTTGGGAGGCATCCCCTTCACATCGGCGAAGGCTCCGGCCTTGTCGCTCTCCGTCCCCCCCTGGCCCCGCATGATGTAGTTGACGATGATCTGGAGAAAGCTGCGCAGCTTGGCCACTTCCGTGGCGGTCATGCCAGCCGTGTTCGCACCATCCAGGACCGCCTGTGCGTGCTTGATGGTGCCGTCCCGGTAAAACGGCCATTCGTGCTGTCTCAGGAACGATTCGTAGTACTCCAGCAGGAAACTTTCCGAAGACTGGATTCCCGCCTTCCAGGAGGCATCGGTTATCTCGACTTCCAGCTCCTCACCTGACTGAAGGATTTTTTCCTTCTCACCCTCCATCCCCGGTTTTCGGTCCCAGAAGCCCTGGCGCAACTCCTTCGTCGATCCCTTTCGCAGATGATCGACATTGAACGGGAATGCCTTGCGCGACTTCTCGAATTTCGACGCAGCCGCTCCATTCATGTCGTCGGTCATCGTGACCGCTTCTTTGAGGGCTTTTTCAAGTTTGGGCCATGAACGGAACCATTCCGTTTCAAATTCCAGAACCCCGTTCGTCTCGGACTCCAGCCTCACCCCTTTCCGGTCGACGAGGAAATCCTTGGGGCCGTATTTCCGTTCGAGGAGAATCGCGGTCGTACCATCGTTCCGCCAGATCCGGTTGCTGGTCTGAATTTCGAACTTCATACGTGGCAGGGGCTTTTCGTCGCCGGTCTCTCCCTCCTCGTAGGGGGTCTCCTCCTCGTAGCAGAGTTCCCGGCTCTCTTCAGGCTCCGCAAACGCCTCCTCGCCATATGCTTCGGCTTCCAGCGGCGAAAACCCTTCCGCGGAACCCCATTCTTCTCCTGCGAATTCCTCTTCCGGCTCCTCCGGTGCAAAGGGGGTGGTGCTCCCTTCCTCGAAGGCAGACCGGAACGGGCTCTCCGCCTCCAAGGCGATCAGGCGCGCCTCCCATTCGGGCTCGGCCTCGCCGCCGAAGAGCTCTTCCGCCAGAAAGGGGGACTCAAGGTCGCCCCGTGGACCGGGACGCGGAAGTCGATCATTTTCTTCCCGGGAGTTCATGGTTGCTCACCTCGTGCCTGTCATCATTCAACCTCTGCCGCGAAGTCATTGTCGGGAAAGAACAGGTCCGGGTTGATCGCCGACACGTCGCCCGTCTGCAGAGCCTTTTTCAACACATTCCGGTATGCTTCTACTTCATTGACGAAGAGTGCCTTGGGGGCGGTTTCGACAATCAGAACCCCCGTGGGTATCCGACTTTTGTTTGCGTCAAGGTCGGCGTTGATCTCCTTGATCAGCGGCTTGGTTTGGCTGTCGATCGTATCCGTCGCTGACTTGATCGCTGATTCGAATCGCGTCGTGTGCTTCCTGATCTCGCTGCGGACCAGGTCGGCCGACGCCTGGCCGCCTCCAGTCTTGTTCAGGCTTTGACGCAGTGCGGCCCAGGAGGCGCGCACGGCATCGGTGAACTCCCGCCCGATGCGGGCGACCAGCGCGTTGTGCTTGAGGTATCGCAGGTGCGGCGGTTCCTTCGGGTCCTTGTACGGCAGCACCAGTTTCTTGTCCGCCAGTTTGCAGACCTCGCTCCAGAGCGCCTTCGCGTCTGCCGGGTTCGACGTGAGACGCCGTGCGACAAAGGGGGTCTTCATCCCGCGGTACATGTCCTGCACCACGATCCGCGCCCCTGCCTCGTCGGTCTCGGCAGCGTCTATTTCGTGAACCTGTGCGTCCTTGTTGTTGATGCTGACGACTACATGCCGGTTGAACGTCGTTTCTCCACGGATCATGACACCAACGTGGGCCGGCATCTCGATGAGAAAGATGCGCGGCTTTGCGATGCCGTCGGATATGGAGCCGGACGCCAGCAGCCGGCCCAGGATGTGGAGCCAGCGGCAGGCATAGACGAAGCAGTCGTGCACCAGTGAACCCGTTACGGCACGGGGGAAAACACGCGTCAGATAATTTTTCTCACTGCATCCCTCGCGCAGGTCATGGGGAGCATGAATGGTGAACGCATTGAAATAGCGGCCTACCAGGCCGAGAATCAGCGCCAGCTTGCTCTCGCGCCGCAGCAGCGGTTTGTCCCACACGGTCCGTACCCAGGCCTGCCACGAGGCGCTGTCATGCAGGTTCGGGAGGGGAGCGGACCCAGACTCCTTGCGAAGTTCTTCCAGCAGCATCTTCTGCTCCGCTCTGCGCAGGAATACGGTGGTGAACGTCATGTCCGGGCCGTGGCCCGTAAACGGCGGAGGCTTGCTCGTGTAGTGCAGGTAACCGATGTCGCTGTCGGGCTTCTGGTCGAAGTAGTCCCGATACAGCGTCGCCGTCAGGTTGAATGTCGGCACCAGGGCCCGGGCATCATCGACCTGCGTGATGGCCGCCAAGCGCAGGATGTCCACCCACTCGGTTCCGATAACTCTGTCCGACAGTCGGGACTTCGCCGCCGTTGCCAGCCAGCCGTCCAGGAGCCGCTGGTAGTGCAGCCAGATGATCTGCACCAGCAGCGTTCGGTAGTCGAGCAGCAGGGATTCCGCCATGCCCGTCCGGCGGAGCCCACTGGCAAGTTCCGTGTGAAAGAAACGGAACAGCACGCCAGCCCGGTCCATTTGCCGCCGATGGGTCTCAGGCCGGGTTGCGATCCGGCTGATCTGATGGAGCCGCCTCATGGAGAAATGGAGGAAGTTTGCCAGCAGTTTCGAACTCTCCGCAGCCTGGTTGAGGTCCGGATAGTCGACCCAGGGGTAGTACCTGTCGCCTTCGAGGCGGGGAGCGCCGTAGATGAAGGACTCGGCACCCAGGCGGGCCACATGGACCATATGTTTTTCCGGAAGTCCCCCCAGCGGTTTGTAGACCGCGTTGAGCGCGGTCGGGAGCCGATTCACGAATTTTCCGAAATCTCCGAACGTGGCAAAGGCCTGATCCAGGGCGCGGGCTTCCGCGGTTCCCATTGCCTGCAGCTGG
>NZ_JAUQXO010000056.1:0-38064 GCF_030834625.1 Geobacter sp. | reverse complement strand
GTGGTCTGTGGCTGCCACCGCTATTACTGTTTATTGGTTGGCTGGTTTGCATCCTTTGAAGTCAATTCATACACTGCCTAGCCCCAACGGGTACTTCCAGGGGACTGTCGCTATCGCGCCAGCCCCTGAAGCTCAACGTTAGGCCCTGGCCGAATCTATTCACCCCCGTAAGGAGATTTTCCACCGTGGACATCCCACGAATATTCAACATTACTGAAAGTGCTCACCGCATCCACAACCCGATCACTCCCGAAAAGCTCGCCACTCTCGGCGCGGCGCTGCGTCTGGAATTGGGGACCCGAGTGCTCGACCTCGGCAGCGGTTCGGGAGAGATGCTGTGCACCTGGGCACGCGATCACGGTGTCATCGGCACCGGCATCGACATGAGCCAGTTGTTCACCGAGCAAGCGAAACTACGTGCTGAAGAACTCGGCGTCGCCGATCAAGTCGAGTTCATCCATGGCGATGCTGCCGGCTACGTCTCTGACGAGAAGGTCGGTGTGGCAGCCTGTCTCGGGGCCACTTGGATCGCAGGGGGAGTCGTCGGCACTATCGAGCTTCTGGCGCGGAGCCTGCGCACCGGAGGGATCATCCTCATCGGCGAGCCCTACTGGCGGCAGTTGCCGCCGACGGAAGATGTTGCCAAGGGGTGTCTTGCCAACTCAATCTCCGACTTTCTCATGCTTCCTGAACTTCTCGCGTCTTTCGGCAACCTTGGCTATGACGTCGTTGAAATGGTTCTGGCTGACCAAGACGGCTGGGACAGATACGAGGCGGCCAAGTGGCTCACCATGCGCCGATGGCTTGAAGCCAATCCCAACGACGAGTTAGCGAAAGATGTTCGAGCCGAACTGACCTCGGAACCCGAGCGCTACGTCGCTTACACGCGTGAATACCTAGTCTGGGGTGTGTTCGCGCTGATGCCGCGGTGAAGCGCGATGACGAGTAGTTTGTGCACTGAATTGCCGCCTTGGCCTAACCATCGCTTCGAGGGGACCGCCGAGAAGCTGCGCTTCTCGGTTTCCCGTCGGCTTCGCCGCCGGGCGGCCCCTCAAGCTGAACGTTGGAAACTGTTATTAACGCGAGGATATCTGGTTGAAAGTACTATACGAGATCCCTGTTCGCAGTGGAGTTACTGTGCCTGTTAATGGTGATACGCCACCTTTGAGGCTTGGCAATGCGTTGATTAACTGGAAAATAAGTACAGGAGGCAACTTAGAGTCTGTCATAATCGAATTTTCTGGGGTTCAAATGCAATACACTGAAACAGGTTCGATATCATCATCATTTCCGTCACTTGAACAAGAAGCATACACAATCTCATATTACATCGCAAATCGCCTACTCATACAAACTGCCTTTGACGCGATCCGTCCATCTAGAGTACTTTCTGACGCACCTACGCTTATTGCTGAGACCTTAGAGGAGAAAGAAGAGCTAAGCTCAAAGGGCAGGTCAGTTTGGAGCAACCTCGATCTACGCTTAACCATTCGTAACGAATTTGCCCCATCTTGCTATACTGACAGATACGAACATTCTGCTGCTTACGGCTATTTTGCTGAGGCCCATAGGGCCGCAAGTGAATTCCAGCAATTCGAACTACTATACAAAGTCGTCGAATACTTCTTCTCAGAAGATGGCACATCGCTTGACGCTGCAGTTTCAGCACATATCGTGCCCCATGATTCTTCTTTCACTTCCACTTCAATCGAGAGTTTACGTCGACTTAGAAGTCGAATCGTTCATCCACGTGCGCGTCATGGTCACATAGATCCACAGTTTATTGTAAACGTTCAGGAAGTTCGTAAGAATTTACCACTGATAAAGCAGTTAGCGGCTTTACTCCTTGAACATCCTACGTTTTGATCTGAACGCCCATAATTCCAACCCTTACTTCCAGGGGACTGTCGCTATCGCGCCAGCCCCTGAAGCCCAACGTTGAGAAAAACTACATAATAGGAGAACTGTATGAAATTTAGATGTTTTTTGAAGGTGGCTTGCATCGTTATTTGTTCGGCGACTTTTACACAGCAAGCCAACGCAACTGTGATCAACGGGGGATTTGAGTCCGGCCTTGATAGATGGTCGCTGTTTACAACTGCAAATGGAACCCTTGGCGATTCGCCATTGCCACAGGTTGCGGCATTTGATGTTGCTGGTAACTCCGTCTCCTCTGACAGTTTAAAGCTCAGTGTCGGATATGCTACAGCACCATGCAGTTTTCCTGGTCTTTATTGTTCACTCCCCACCGAAGGCGGAGGTATTCAACAATCCGTTTCTATCCTTGAAGGAGTCTACTCCCTGAACGTGGACATTGCTGTTGAGAATACCCCTTTGTATGGCGGGCGTAACGGAGATGGTGGCACATTTTATTTGATTCTTGATGGATTGGTTCTTGATCAGGTCAGCTTTGGAGAGATAACCGCAAACTCAGTTAAGAGAGACCAACTAAATTTCCAGGGTTTAATTACAGAAGGTCTTCACGATTTCCAAATACTGGTTACTCGTAACTACGCACAATCTGATAGCCTGTTCCAGTACATTGACAATGCAACAGTTACTCCAGTACCGGAGCCTAATACACTTGGGCTGCTTGCTGTCGGTTGCGTAGTGGCGTTCTGGGCACGACGCAAACTACCTTTATAACAACCGTGCAAAGGAGTTCCAATTTGTTCCAACGGGTATTTCCAGGGGACCGGCTCTCCGCGCCGGCCCCTGAAGCCAGACGTTGGGGTTCCTCTCCTTTATACCAATATTAACGCTTGACGTTATTACTGCTTAGCGTTATGCTTTTCCCATGATCCAGTCGTTCAAGTGCAAGGAAACACAGAAGATATTCAACGGCCGCTTCTCTTCAAAGCTTCCTCAGGACATCCAACGCCTTGCTGCACGGAAGCTGGACCTGATTGACGGCGCCGGAGAGCTGGATGATTTGAAGTCGTCGCCGGGCAATCGCCTTGAGGCGCTCTCCGGCAATCGGGGCGGCCAACATAGCATTCGTATCAATGATCAGTGGCGTATCTGCTTCATATGGCGTGACGGTAACGCCTTCGAGGTGGAGATTGTGGACTACCATTAGGGAGTGAGTCATGAGCAAAAGAGATTTTCCCCCCATCCACCCCGGCGAAATCCTTAGAGAGGAGTTTCTTGTTCCGTTGGGCATCAGTCAGTATCGGCTCGCCAAGGAGATTCACGTTCCGGCGCGGCGTATAAATGAGATTGTCTTGGAGAAGCGCGGCATTTCGGCAGACACCGCGCTTCGCCTTGGCCGGTATTTCGGGACTACCGCCCAATTCTGGATCAACCTGCAGGCCCATTACGACCTTGAAGTGGCACGTGACGCCCTAGAGGACACACTGGAGCAGCAAATAAAGCCGTTCAACAAGGCAGCCTGAGCCCAACGGGTACTTCCAGGGGACCGTCGCTACGCGCCGGCCCTGAAGTCTGACGTTGGTAGCGATTTTGTTGTGCTATCAAAATATGATTGCATCAACCCCCTGTAGCCTGTTATCCTTTCCCTATGAACAAATCCCACCGCAAGACTCTAGAGGCTATTTTTTCCCAACCGGTTCCCGGTTCGCTGGAGTGGCGTCGAATCGAATCGTTATTCGTAGCACTGGGGGCGCAGACCATCGAGGGAAGTGGGTCGCGCGTTCGGTTTGTTTTGAACGGCATCATCGGCACGTTCCACCGACCGCATCCGGCAAAAGAGGCAAAACCTTATCAGGTTCGAGATGCACGAACATTCTTGGAAAACTCAGGAGTTAAACCATGAGCACTATGAACTACAAAGGATATGCAGCAAGAATAGAGTACAGCGATGAAGACGCCTGCTTCATCGGCCATATTGCTGGAATCAAAGATGTCATCGGCTTTCACGCCGAGTCAGTAAAGGAGTTGCGTGTAGCATTCGAAGAGGCTGTTGACGACTATCTGGCAACATGTGAAAAGCTTGGCCGAGCTCCACAAAAGCCTTATTCGGGCAAACTCATGCTTCGTGTCCCTCCTGAAGTACATGCCCACGCAGCAATGATGGCCGAAGCTCACGGAATGAGCCTTAACCAATGGGCAGTAGAGGTGATTTCAAAAGCTTCCTGAGCAGCCACCAACTGGCACTTCCAGGGGGCTGTCGCTATCGCGCCGGCCCCTGAAGCCTGACGTTAGCTGTGAACCATATAACAAAACAAAGGACATTATGACTAACCTAATCTTTGGTGGATTTTTCATATTTATCGGAATGTATTGGTTTTACACGGTGCTTGTCCTTAAAAACCTTTCGACGTTCTTTCCTTGCCATGATGCACTAGAGCCAGGAGCCGCAGAAGATTCTTCAATGGTTGACATCGTTCAAGGGATTATCCCCGCCTGTTACAGATACAATATAAACCTACGCATTACATCCAAGTCATTATGCCTTATCCCCACAGGCATTTGGGGATGGCTTCCTAGCATGGCTATACCTCGTGATCAGCTTGCTATTGTAAAATATCAGGCAGGCGTGTTGCCTGTCATTGAGCTTTCCATCCACAGTCTCACAACCAGGTTATTTGTACGGGGTGATGGCGCTCAAATGATTAGGGATGATCTTAGTGCAACAGCTAACAAGGGGTTGGTGTCGGATGCCGCAAACAACGGGGTCCAGCACACCCCCTGAGCCGTTGGAAACAATTGAAAACATGAATAACCACAACATTTCATTCATGCATTGGCGTGCTATCCCACGCCACCACCCATCCGCATTCCTTCTCGCCGCGCAACTGTTGAGCCTGGTGCTGTACGCCCTTTTTGACGGGAGTTCCAGCGGGCGGGCAGTGCTCGGTGCGTTCGGAGTCCTGGTGCTGGCGCTCGTAGTCTGGGTCATCAACCGCAGTCCGACAATCCGGTGGATAGCATGGGTCATCGCGGTCCCAGCATTTGCGCTTTCGCTTCTGTCAGTGATGATTATCGACCAGAACCTATTGATTTGGTCATCGCTGTTGGAGGCAACGCTGTATTTTTACGCGGCTGGCAGCCTGATAGCCTACATGATGAAAGATTACCGGGTGACCACCGACGAGTTGTTTGCCGCTGGCGCCACTTTCACCCTTCTTGCGTGGGGATTCGCCTATGCGTATCTGGTTTGCCAAACATGGGTACCGGGCAGCTTCGTCGGCGGTAACCATCCCGGGCAACCGCTGACCTTCCTCGAGTTCCTGTCACTGAGCTTCACCAACCTTTCGGCAACCGGCCTCGGCGATATCCTGCCGATTAATCCGCCGGGGCGGGTGCTGGTGATGCTGGAACAGTTTGCCGGCGTCGCCTACATCGCCGTGGTGGTCTCTCGGTTGATTGGAATGACGATCGTTCGTTACGAGGGGAAGGGAACATCCTGACACCACTGTTCTGCCGGTGGGCTTGTCTGACTCCCCCAACAAGTCCGCCGGGTTGCTTACGCTCCTGGTGAACTGAGCGTTGGGCATCCCATCAGCAGCACGAACCGTATTTGAAGCAGGAAGGGAAGCAGCAACATGACAAGCTATCTTGAGGGTGCACTCATCAAGGACGAGAAAGTTATGTATACAGGTAACATCAGCCTGTGGTGTCTTGCGCCACTCATCATCCTTGGGTTTCTGTTCCTGATTCTGTATGGCTTTGGCCTCATTTTCTGGCTGGTGGCATTCGTGCGCTACAAAACCACTGAGCTTGCCGTAACGAATAAGCGTGTCATCGCCAAGTTCGGGTTCATCAGCCGCAAGACCATTGAACTCAACATCAACAAGGTCGAAAGCATTCAGGTCAATCAAGGCGTTCTTGGGCGCATTTTCAATTACGGTTCTTTGACCATTTCCGGAGCAGGCAACCCACAGGCTCCTATTACCGGCATCTCGAAGCCAATGGATTTCCGCCGGGTGTTCATGGAGACCCAAGACCAAGCTGCCCAGGCAAAGACGGAGTAGGCTCATGGTTGCTGCGGGCTTTGTTATGGCGTACACCTTGTGGTAGCAGTACCTTCAGTAGGTAAATGCAAATCCGGGTGCTTGTTCGGATGAACCGTCTGCTGCGAATCATCCGCTATTCATGGGCCGCGCCTGCAAGCTCGGTGGGGCTTCTCCTGTTGGTCGTAGCCGTCTGCCTGGGGGCCACCTGCCGCGTGGTCGACGGGGTGGTTGAGGTTGCCGGCGGCCGGTTCTCCCGCGTTTTTCCGTTGTTGCCCCGCGTCTTCCACTTCGAGGCCATTACCTTTGGTCATGTGGTCATCGGGCTGGACCACTCCCTCCTCGCGCATCTGCGCACCCACGAGCACGCCC
Source organism: Geobacter sp. (assembly GCF_030834625.1). Classification (NCBI taxonomy): domain Bacteria; kingdom Pseudomonadati; phylum Thermodesulfobacteriota; class Desulfuromonadia; order Geobacterales; family Geobacteraceae; genus Geobacter; species Geobacter sp. The sequence goes on along the minus strand of NZ_JAUQXO010000056.1, from coordinate 31,777 downwards.
ATGTCCGCCAGTACGAGCGGTGGGGCCTTCTGCTCATCCCCCTCTACCTCGGTTCAAGTGCCATTCAAAAGATGCGGGGGCGCAATCCGTACCTGCACAACCGTTTCGAGCGCGAAGCATTCGCGAAGGCCGCCACTCCCCCGGTCGGGCTGCACGCAACCATCGAGAAGAGTGATGCGGACGCCTGACTGACGGGAGAATCTATTCAACGCCAGGTGAGGTCGAGGCGGTTGCGTTTGGGGGGACGGCGGTAGGTGGTCACCGGGTAGCCGAGGAGGATGGTGTAGCCGGGGCGGTGTCCTTCGGGGAGGCTCAGGGCCTGCCGCAGCGGTTCCCACGCCTCGGCGGCCATCTGGAAGAATCCCCCCAGGCAGGTGCCGACGCCGTGGGCTGGCGCCACGATTTCCAGGTGAGCGGCGGCGATGATGGAATCCACGTCGGCCGTCGGATGCTGACGGTCGGAGTAGGGGATGACCAGGTGAGGGGCATTGCGGCAGATGGGGTCGTTCCCCTTGCGCCAGGAGCGGATCATGCCGGCGACGTTGAAGTGGGGACCCAGGCGGGAGCCGCCTTCCCGTTGGGAACGGAGCCAGTCGACTGCCAGCCCGGTCAGCCGTCGCACCTCGGAGGTGTCGTGGATGACCAGCCACTTTACTCCCTGCCTGTTGCTGCCGGTTGGGGCGAACCGGACAACGTTCAGAAGGCCTTCGATGGTTTCCCGGGGTACCGGATCGGGCCGGAAGTGGCGGATGGAGCGCCGCATCCGCAGGTAGGCGTCGAGGTCTTCCGCCGCGAGAGGGGTGCTTGGCGGCGAGTAGGTGGACGGGTCGAGGCGGGGGGCGTCCACCAAGAGGGCACTGGTGGGGCAGACCGCCTCGCAGTGGCCGCAGGCAATGCACCGGGCCGCGCCGGTGTCAGTGAAGCGCGGGGAGAGGCTCCCCTCAGGCAGCTCGATGATGCGCAGGGGGCAGGTGGCAACGCAGGCGCCACAGCGGGTGCAGAGGGTGCCGGTAACGATCAGGTCGGGCATCGTTCAGTTCTTTCCCGTGGCACTTCCCGCTGCCATGAGTCCCCGGAGCGTCTTCAGGTTCATGACGTCGAACTCGTCATCGTCCCCCTTGGGGGTCTCGAGGATTTTCGGGATGTTCGCAAAGCGGGGATCGTTGACCAGTGACCGGAACCCTTCGAGCCCCATGGCCCCCTGGCCGATGTGCTCGTGGCGGTCGACCCGGCAGTTGAGCCCCTTCCTGGAGTCGTTCAGGTGGAAGCACTGGAGTCGGTCGATGCCGATGATCCGGTCGAAGTCGGCGAAGACCTGCCGGTACCCTTCCGGCGTGGTGATGTCGTAGCCGGCGGCGAAGGTGTGGCAGGTGTCGTAGCAGACGGCGAAGCGGCCGGGGTGGGCGGAGCCGTCGATGATGGCCCGCAGGTGCTCGAAGGTGTACCCCAGGTTCGTCCCCTGGCCGGCGGTGGTTTCCAGGAGAATCTTTCCGGTGAACTCGGGGACCGCGGGGATGAGGAGGTCGAAGGCCTCGCAGATGCGCTTGATGCCGGTCTCCTCGCCGTCCCCCACGTGGGCGCCGGGGTGCATGACGATTTTGGTGATGCCGAGGCGGGCGCAGCGCTCCATCTCCTCCCGGAAGGAGAGGAGGCTCTTGTCCCGGGTCTCCCCTGCCGGTGCCGCCAGGTTGATGAGGTAGATGTCGTGGCAGACGATGTCGTGGAGTCCCGATTCCGCCCACTTCTCCCGGAAGAGGGCCACGTCGGAGTCGCTGGGGATCTTTCCCCGCCACTGGTTGGAGTTCTGGGTGAAGATCTGGATGACGCCGCAGCCCACCTTCACCCCCCGGTCGGGGGCGTTGTGGAGACCGCCGGCGATGGACATGTGGGCGCCGAAGTAATCCATGAATAACCTTTCTTTGCTACAGGTTACAGAGAGTAGGGGCGGGGTCTCCCCGCCCTTTGCCCGGCCATCTGGTTCAGAAGCGGGCGGGGAAACCCCGCCCCTACATATCTCGCCGAGGCCTGAGATTATTCTTGATCAGTTCGATCCGCTCGGCATAGTCCCCCTCGGCGAGTAGCACTTCCCCATGGGGCTCGCTCCAGATGGGGCGGGGCCAGAGGGGGTCGGTGGCGAAGCGGGGGACCAGGTGCCAGTGCATGTGGGGGACCATGTTGCCGAGGAGCTCGTAGTTCATTTTAGCGGGGCGGAAGAGGGTGTTCAGGGCCGCAGCCACGGTGGTGACCTCTTCCATGACCCCCTGACGTACCGTGCGATCCAGGTGGAAGAGCTCGGTGACGTGCTCCCTGGTGAAGACGAAGGTGTAGCCGGGAAAGAACTGGTCGCGGTTCAGCATGACGAGGGTGTGGTCCAGCTCGGCGATGCGCCGGGCTGGTTCGTCGTGCCATTTCGTGCACATGGGGCAGGGTGTGGTCATGGCGGGTCCGTAGGGGCGGGGTCTCCCCGCCCGATTATTGTGCGGTAGAAGCAGATAAGGGCGGGGGAACCCCGCCCCTACGGGTCAGATGTCTATCTCGCCGGAGAAGACCTCCGTGGCCGGGCCGGTCATGTAGAGGAAGCCGTCGTCGGCCCACTCCAGCTCCAGGTCGCCGCCGGAGAGGTGGTTGAGGATCTTCTTCTCGGTGAGGCCGTTGAGGGCTCCGGCCACGCAGACGGCGCTGGCGCCGGTGCCGCAGGCGAGGGTCTCGCCGGCGCCCCGCTCCCAGGTCCGCTGGCGCACCTCGGTGCGGGAAATGATCTGGACGAATTCCACGTTGGTGCGGCGGGGGAACATCTCGTGGTTCTCGATGAGGGGGCCGTACTTCTCCACCTGGAAGCTTTCCACGTCGTCCACGAAGATGACGCAGTGGGGGTTCCCCATGGAGACGCAGGTAATCTGGAACGTGGTATGGAGGATGTTGAGGGGCTGGCTGACGATCTGCCCGTCGGCGGGCTCGCCGACCATGGGGATCTCGGCCCGCTTCAGGCGGGGTACGCCCATGTTGACCCGCACTTTCTCGATTTTTCCGTCGGCGCCCGGCACGAGCTGGAGGGTTAGGATGCCGGCGCCGGTCTCGGCGGTGATCTCCTTCTTCAAGACGATACCGTGGTCGTAGGCGTACTTGGCCACGCAGCGGATGCCGTTGCCGCACATCTCCGACTCGGAGCCGTCGGAGTTGAACATCCGCATCCGGACGTCGGCCTTGTCGGACGGCATGATGAGGATGAGACCGTCGGAACCGATGCCGAAGTTGCGATTGGAAACCTTGATGGCCACCTGCTCCGGGTTGTCGACCTGCTCCTCGAAGCAGTTCACGTAAACATAGTCGTTGCCGGCACCGTGCATCTTGGTAAATTTCATGGAAGTTCCCCTCGTTATTGAAGAAAGTGGATCACTATCCCGGTAGAAATACCAGAAACGGCAGTCGCCAACAAGGAAAAATCGGCCACCCTTGACCGCGTCAATGGTTCTTGAGTATGATGCGTATAAATAATTGCGCGGAGGTACGTTCCCATGGAACTCAAAAGCAAGATCTGGATGACCGGCAACCTGGACTGGTTCGCCTACGTGGGCGAGGAGGAGATGTACCTGGGGAGGCGCGAGGTTCCTTCTCCCCTCGCGGAGGGGGATGCCTGGATCAACTCCATCGGTGACAGCTTCAAGGTGGAAGAGGGGGAAATAAAGTATCTCGGCAGGGTCGAACCTCCGAAAGCGTTCTGGTGACGGGCCGGTACCGACGGGCGTTGCGGAAGGTCCGCTCCGTGGTATCCTTTCCGTGTATGATCCCGGCGAGGAGGTGCTTCCATGGTGGCGAACCGTGCCGCGTTTGTGGTCCTGTCGATGGTGGTGTTGCTGATGGGCGCGGGGGATGCCGGTGCCGAACCGGTTGATCACTACGGCTTCATGGTCGACCGCCGCGCCAGCTACGACGAGTGTGTCGCCTGTCACGACGGGAGCGTCGCAAAGGCCGCCGTCTACTGCCTTCAGGACTGCTCCTTCAGAACCCCCCATTCCATTCTGCGCCGCTATCCGCCTCCCGGGCGCGAAGCGGCCTACCGTCCGGTCGAGTCCCTCCGGGAGGTGGGGATCGAACTGGTCGGCGAGATGGTCGTCTGTATCTCCTGCCACAACCTGGGTAATCCACCCCCCTATCATCTGGCCGTCGACAACAGTGCCAGCAGACTCTGTCTGGCCTGTCACATCCAGTGATCTGTTATCCCTTCCCCTCGTGCTGAAACTCTGATATCTGTAATGCCGGCCATGTTTCTGTGGAAACAATTGCGCTGCATGTTTATATTCTTGACGCAAAAAGTAAAGGATCGTATAGTGGCCCAAAAGCGGAAGGAGGATTCATGAAGCTCTCGACAAAAAGCCGCTACGGTCTGCGGGCAATCTTTGACATAGCCTATAATTCAGGAAATCTCCCGGCTCAGGTCCAGGATATCTCCCGGCGCCAGGGGATTTCCCCCCGCTACCTGGAGCAGATTTTCCAGGGGCTCAAGCGGGCCGGCATCCTCAAGAGCAAGCGTGGTCCCCAGGGGGGGTACTGTCTCGCCAAGAAGCCCGAAGAGATCACGGTGGCCGAGGTGCTTATCGCCACCGAGCGGGACATGAATCTCGTGGAGTGTTCCAGCAAGCGGAAGAAAAAGGCCGAGTGCGGCTTCGACGGGATCTGCGTGACCCAGGAGCTCTGGTGCGAGGCGAGTTCTCGGCTCATTGACTATTTTTCGTCCATAACCGTGAAGGATCTGTGTGACCGTGGCCAGCAGATAGGGATCAAGCGGGAGCAGGATCACCGGTTCATGTATTTCATCTAGGGAAAAGGAGACGGAGATGCCGGTATTAGACAGCTACAAGGTAATCGAGCAGATTGGCAACACCCCCCTGCAGCGTCTGGCGAAGCTTGAGGCGCCCGGTTCCGCGGCCGTGTACGGCAAGGCCGAGTTCTTCAACCCGGGCGGCAGCGTGAAGGACCGCATCTGCCTGGCGATGATCGAGGCGGCCGAGCGCGACGGAGCCCTGAAGCCGGGGATGACGGTGGTGGAGCCCACCAGCGGCAACACGGGGATCGGCCTCTCCATGATCTGCGCCATCAAGGGGTACAAGCTTGTTCTCACCATGCCCGACACCATGACCGTGGAACGGAGAAGGCTCCTGGCCGCCTACGGGGCCGAGCTCATCCTGACCCCCGGAGCCCAGGGGATGCGGGGCGCCGTCCAGAAGGCCGAGGAGCTGTCCGCCCAGCCGGGGCACATCATGATGCAGCAGTTCAAGAACGCGGCGAACCCGGAAGCGCACCGCAAGACCACCGCTCCCGAGATCATCAAGTCCCTCAGCGGCCAGAGCATCGACGCCTTCGTGGCCGGCGTGGGAACCGGCGGCACCATCACCGGGGTCGGCGAGGTGCTGAAGGCCCAGAACGCCGCCGTGCGCATCGTGGCGGTGGAGCCCGATGCCTCTCCCATCCTCTCCGGCGGCCAGCCGGGTCCCCACAAGATCCAGGGGATCGGCGCCGGCTTCATCCCGGACGTGCTCAATACCAAGATCTACGACGAGGTCATCCGGGTGACCAACGAGGACGCCTACGAAACCGTCCGCCGCTTGGCCCAGGACGAGGGGGTGCTCGTGGGGATATCCTCCGGCGCCAACGTCTTCGCAGCCCTCCAGGTGGCGAAGAAACTGGGGCCCGGCAAGAACGTGGTTACGATTCTGTGCGATACGGGAGAGCGATATCTTTCGACGGGTGTTTTTGATTAGCAGTCCACGTTCGAAGCGTTATCAGGATATTACAGAAGAAGCCCGTTCCCCGAACGGGCTTCTCATTTCAGGGACCACCGATGAACGACGTGCACGAAAAATACGCGAAACTCAAGACAATCCTCCGGGAGATGGGATCGGTGCTGGTCGCCTTTTCCGGCGGGGTCGACTCCACGTTCCTCCTGCGGGTGGCCCACGATATCCTCGGTGACAAGGCCGTGGCCCTTACCGCCACCTCTCCCACCTATCCCGAGTCGGAGTTCAACGAGGCGGTGGCCCTTGCCCGGGCGATCGGCGCCAGGCAGGTGGTGGTGGAGTCCAATGAGCTGGAGATCCCCGGCTTCGCCGAGAACCCCCGCAACCGCTGCTATCACTGCAAGAAGGAGCTGTTCCAGCTGGCCGGCGCCAGGGCCGCGGAGCTTGGCCTTGCCTGGGCGGCCGACGGGAGCAACGTGGACGATCTGGCCGATTTCCGGCCCGGGCGGCAGGCGATCCAGGAGCTTGGCGTCCGGAGCCCGCTTCTGGAGGCGGGGCTCGGCAAGGAGGATATCCGGCAGCTCTCGCGGGAGCTGGGGCTTCCCACCTGGGACAAGCAGCCCTTTGCCTGCCTGTCGAGCCGCTTCCCCTACGGAACCGAAATCACGCCGGAGCGGCTCCGGCAGGTGGGGAGTTGCGAGGAATTCCTGAAGGGTGAGGGATTTTCCACGTACCGGGTCCGCTACCACGGCGAGACGGCCCGCATCGAGCTGGGCGAAGCCGAGATTCCGCGGCTCCTGGAAACGGCTATGCGGCGGAAGGTGGCGGCGTTTTTCAAGGGGGCGGGGTTTACCTACGTGGCTCTGGACCTGGAGGGGTACCGCACAGGGAGTATGAATCTGGGGACCGGGGACCAGGGACCAGGGACCGGGAAAAGCTTTTGATTCTTACCGGTCCCTGGTCCCGGTTTTTCTATTTCACTTCCACATTGATCTGCTTCGGCTTGGTCTCCTCGCGCCGGGGGAGCGTGATGGTCAGGATCCCCTTGTCGCAGACGGCCTTGACCGTATCACGGTCGATGGTGGTGGGGAGCGAAAAGCTCCTCATGAAGGAGCCGTAGTACCGCTCCACCCGGTGGTAGTTTTCCTTCTTCACTTCCTGGTCGTGCTTCCGCTCGCCCCGGATGGTGAGGGTGTTGTCCTCGATCTTTACCTCGATATCCTTTTGGTCGATGCCGGGAAGCTCTGCCTTGATGACGACGCCGTTTTCATCCTCGAAGATGTCCACCGGCGGCTGCCAGACCCCTTCGCGAAGCTCTTCGCCGCTCTCCCTGCTCCACGCCATATCCAGGAGCCGGTTCATCTGCTCCTGCAGGTTCCTGAGATCTCCAAACGGGGTGTACTTGACGATTGCCATGGTTCATGCACCTCCTGCGGGTTATGTTATCCCAAACATAATCACTCATCCGCCATAGTCAAGGGGGGAGGATGCCACTGTCGGCTCCTCCCCCCTTCATTTCCTTCATTTCAGCAACGGTGCTGCTATTTCATTGTCGGACTGTCAGACCCGCTTTCCCTTGGGCACGCTGTGCTTGAGCTTCTTGGAGCCGTCATAGAGACTCCCCTTGATGACCCCCCGCTTTTCCTTCTGGTCCCTCTTGTCGTAGTCGGTGGAAAGGGTGACTTCCGCGTCTTCAGCCAGTCTTTCGATTGTTTCCGCTTGTTTTTCCATCATGCCGAACACCTCGTGTCGTTGATGGGCACGCCGTGGGGGCGCGCCTGTTGGTCGCCGAACCGATTCCTGTCAACACCTCCTCTCTTTGATGTGACACCATAATACCACGGCATCTGTGAGATGCAACCGGCGCAAAGTTAAAATTTTTCAACATTATTAATGAGTTATGTGACGGTGGGAATGCCTTTCGGCGGGGCTTTATGCCTTGATGGACCGCGCGATATGGGCTACTATCCCGGCGAGGCTCACCATAAACAAAACAGTGGATGAGGTGCAGAGTGCCCATACTATACAAAGTTGTCGAGATAAACACGGTAACCGAAGACACCCTGGAGGAAGCCCTCAACGAGTGGACCGCCAAGGGGTGGCGTTTCGACGGGATGCAGTTCGCCATGCGGGATGCGAGCCGGCGGCCGGCCATGGCCTTCGTCTTCTTTACGCGGGATGAGCAGGAGGTGGCGCCGTGACCGAAAAACAGACCCTCTACCTCATCGACGGCTCCTCCTACATCTACCGGGCCTACTTCGCCATCCGGCACCTCTCGTCTCCCAAGGGGTTCCCCACCAACGCCCTCTACGGCTTCACCCAGATGCTCCTCAAGGTCATCAAGGACCGCCGCCCCGACCATATCGCCGTGGTATTCGACGTGGGGCGCACCACCTTCCGCACCGACCTCTACCCCGACTACAAGGCCAACCGCACCGCCATGCCCGACGACCTGATTCCCCAGATCGCCCCCATCAAGGAGATGGTCCGGGCCTTCAACATCCCGGTGCTGGAGTTGGCGGGGTACGAGGCCGACGACATCATCGGCACCATCGCCCGGGAGTGCGAGGAGCGGGGGATGGAGGCGGTGGTGGTCACCGGCGACAAGGACCTGATGCAGATCGTGAGCGAGCGAGTGACGCTCCTGGACACCATGAAGGAGAAGGTTTCCGGCATTCCCGAGGTGCAGGAGCGGTTCGGCGTCGGCCCCGACGGGGTGGTGGACATACTCGGCCTGGCCGGGGACACCTCCGACAACATTCCCGGCGTTCCGGGGATCGGCGAGAAGACCGCCATCAAGCTGATCCAGGAGTTCGGCTCCCTCGATGCCCTCCTGGAGCGGGCCGCCGAGGTGAAGGGGAAGACTGGGGAGAAGCTTCGGGAGTTCGCCGACCAGGCCCGCCTCTCCCGGCAGCTGGCCACCATCGTGCGCGACGTGCCGATGGAGTTCGATTTCGCCGCCTTTGCCGCCTCCTCCCCCGACAACCGGCGGCTTGCCGAACTCTTCAAGGAGTACGGCTTCACCACCCTCATGAAGGAACTGACCAGCGAGGCGACCCTCTCCACCGAGCAGTACCGGACGATTGTTGCGGAGGAGGATTTCCGGGCGCTCCTGGCGGATCTGAAGGCGGCCGGCACCTTTGCCGTGGACCTGGAGACCACGAGCCTGAACCCCCTGGAGGCGGAGATCGTCGGCATCTCCCTGAGCTACCGGGACCACGAGGCGTGCTACATCCCGGTGGGGCACGTCGTCACTTCTCCCTCCCCCTCGACGGGGGAGGGCCGGGGTGGGGGTGAAGCGGGGAGGGGGGATATGGTGCTGGCGCCCTCGCAACTCCCCCGCCAGCGGGTGCTGGACGGCCTGCGGTCCCTCCTCGTCGACCCGAACGTGCGCACGGTGGGACAGAACCTGAAGTACGACTACCAGGTCTTCCGCCGCCACGGCATCGGGCTGGCCGGGGTCTGGTGCGACACCATGGTGGCTTCCTACCTCCTGAACCCGGTCCGCTCCAGCCACGGCCTCGACTCCCTCTCCGTGGAGCACCTGGACCACAAGATGATCTCCTACGAAGAGGTGGCGGGGAAGGGGAAGGAGCAGGTGAACTTCGCCCAGGTGCCGGTGGAGAAGGCCTCCGTCTACTCCTGCGAGGACTCGGATGCCGCGTGGCTCCTCCACCGCTTCTTTCTCCCCCGGGTGGCGGAAATGGGGATGGCGCGGCTCTTCTTTGATGTGGAGATGCCCCTGGTGCCGATCCTGGCCGAGATGGAGCTGGCCGGGGTAAAGCTGGACCTTCCCCTTCTCGGGGAGCTTTCCGCGGGTCTGGGCGCTCAGCTCGTGGAACTGGAGGGTCGGATCATGGGGCTCGCGCCGGAACCCTTCAATATCAACTCCCCCAAGCAGCTGGGGGAGGTCCTCTTCGAGCGGCTCGGGCTCGCCACCGGCAAGAAGACCAAGACCAAGACCGGCTGGTCCACCAACGTGGAGGAGCTGGAGCGGCTGGCCGATGCCGGCCACGAGATCGCCGCCCTCATCCTCCAGTACCGGGGGCTCTCCAAGCTGAAATCCACCTACACCGATGCCCTGCCGAAGCTGGTTCAGCCGGCCACCGGGCGGGTCCACACCTCCTACAACCAGACCGTCACCAATACGGGGCGTCTCTCCTCGTCGGAGCCGAACCTCCAGAACATTCCGGTCCGGACCGAGGAGGGGCGGCGGATCCGCCGCGCCTTCATCGCCGAGGAGGGGCACGTGCTGCTGTCCGCCGACTATTCCCAGATCGAGCTCCGGGTCCTGGCCCACCTGTCGGAGGACAGGGTCTTCTGCGACGCCTTCGCCCGGGACGAGGACATCCACACCCGCACCGCCGCCGAGGTCTTCGGCCTCTTCCCCGAGATGGTGACCCCCGAGATGCGGCGCCAGGCAAAGACCATCAACTTCGGGGTCATCTACGGCCAGGGGGCCTTCAGCCTCGCCAAGCAGCTCGGCATCGCGACGAAAGTGGCCAAGGAGTTCATCGACAACTACTTCGCCCGCCACCCCGGCGCCCGGGCGTTCCTGGACGGCTGCGTGCGGGAGGCGGAGGAGAAGGGGTATGTGACCACCCTTCTGGGCCGCCGGCTCCCGATCCCCGACATCAAGAGCGCCAACGGCAACATCCGGGCCTTTGCCCAGCGCAATGCCGTCAATTACCCGATCCAGGGCTCCGCCGCCGACATCATCAAGGAGGCCATGGTGAAAGTGACGAAACGGATGGGGCGTGACGGAATGGAGAGCCGCCTCATCATGCAGGTCCATGACGAACTGGTCTTCGAGGTGCCGGAGGGTGAGGTGGTGGCCATGGAGCAGCTGGTTGCCCACGAGATGGAGCATGCCGTGAGCCTCCGCGTTCCCCTGAAGGTGGATATGAGCCACGGCAGGAATTGGAGCGAGGCCCACTGAGCGTTTTATAGACGCAGCTTATTAAGAATAACTGCGTGGAGTTACAGGTCTCTTTCGTGATACTGTCTGCGGACGACCGGAGTTCATGAGAGCTTGACCCTGCCATCGGCGGGGAGAGGAGGCGAGCTGTGGGCAGTGACATTTTGCAGGAAATCCTTGAAGCGTGTCTGACCCTGGAGAAGAAGGCCGCGGCCATCTTCAGGGCATTTGCCGCCCATGCGGTCAGGGACGATTCCCGGCGCTTCTGGGAGACCGTGGCCGCCGAAACGAACCACCACAGTGCCCTTTACGAGCGGCTCAACACGCCTGTCTCCGAGGGGGGGACCGTTCCTCTCGTCATCTACAAACCTGCCGAGACCCGGGAAGAGCTCGAGATGATCGAGCGGAACATCGACGAGCAGTTCGAACTCTACCAAGCGGCGCCCAGCCCCGAGGCCGCCTGCCTCCTGGCCTTCCGCATCCAGCTCTATCTCCTCCACCCCGCCTTCGCCAGTCTCTGCCGCATGACCAAGGACGTCACCGGCGAGGACGCCAACGACCTGGGCTATGGCCGGTATCTGCGCCGTTTCATCGATGGGGTCGGCGTCTGCGGCATGGCCACGGCCGAAACCGAACTCCTGGGCGAGGCCCTTTTCCGGCTCTGGAACGAAGCGCGGCAACTGGCATCCCAATCCCATGTGGACGCCCTGACAGGGGTCCTTACCCGGGCCGGCTTCTTCCAGGCCGTCCCCCCCCTGGCCTACGCGGCCCAGCGCAACGGGAACAACGCGGCGATCATGCTCATCGACATCGACTACTTCAAACTTCTGGGGGAAAATTACGGTCACCAGACCGGCGACCGGGTGCTTCAGGTAGTGGCTGACACCATTACATCGCACCTGCGGCGATCCGACGTGGTGGGCAGGTATGACGGGGATGAGTTCATCGTCTACCTTTCGCCGGTGGAGCCGGCCTCCCTCAAGGCCGTTGCCGAGAACCTCCGTGCCCAGGTGGAGGAGGCGAGTGCCCGGATCGTTCCGGTCACCATCAGTATCGGCGTTGCCCAGGGGATGCTCGGACCCGACGTGGACCAAGCCCTCGAAGAACTGGTCCGCAAGGCTGACGAGTGCCAGATGCAGGCCAAGTACACCGGCAAGAACAAGGTCGTCATGAAGTGATCCCCCCGTTCCCCTGGCCCGCCACCGTTACTGAGGCGAAGCCGGTCCAGGAACGCCTCGCCCGCCAGGTGCGGCTCGTCCCCCTCCGGGGGGAGCCGGCCACCGTGGCCGGCGTCGACGCAGCCTTCACCGCCGACGGCCGGATCGTTGCCGCGGTTGCCCTCTTCGCGTTTCCCTCCCTCGCACTCATCGAGACGGCCCACGCCGTCATGACGGTCGATTTTCCCTATGTCCCCGGCTACCTTTCCTTCCGGGAGGCTCCCGCCCTTATGGCTGCCCTTGGGAAGCTCCCCCGTCTCCCTGACCTCCTCATCGTCGACGGCCAGGGGATCGCCCACCCCCGGCGGCTTGGCATCGCATCCTTTCTCGGCGTTATCCTCGGCGTGCCGGCCATCGGCAGCGCCAAGTCCCGGCTCGTGGGGGAGTATGGGGAGCCTGCGCCGGAGCGGGGTGCATGGTCCCCCCTCGTCGACCGGGGAGAGACGGTGGGAGCGGTGCTCCGCACCCGGTCCCGGGTGCGCCCCCTCTTCGTCTCTCCCGGCCACCTCATCACCCTTCCTGAAGCCATCGACCTCATCCTTCGCTGTGCCGTCCGCTACCGGCTTCCCGAACCCCAGCGTGCCGCAGATGCCCTGGCCGGCGAGGCGAAACGGGAATTGGTGCTGCTTCAGAATCCGACGCCGACTCCGATGCCAAAGTAGACGGGGGGCGATGCGTAGGGATCCTCCGGCCTCCAGACGTAGAGCTCCCGCACATCCAGGATGGGGTAGGCGTAGTCGATCCCTTCGAGGGGGCGGGTTTCGGAGCCGGCCACCCCTCCCACCATGGTCACGAGGCGTCCCTGCTTGTAGATGAGCGGGTCGAGGAAGCCGGCGGCCCGGGCCAGGAATCGCCCTTCCGAGGGGCCTTTCTCGTTGGGGCGGTCGTCGGAGCCGAGGGGGAGCTGAACCACCTCGAGCTCCGCGCCGGAGGGGGTGTTCCTGACCTGGGCGACGCTTCCTCCCGCCAGGAGGAATTTCCCGGTGAAAGCCCCGGGATTCTGACTTACGACCGCGAAGGAAACGCTCTGGTCCACGAGGAGCAGCGCCTCTTTGCTGATGACATGCCGGCTGCAGCCGGTGAGGGCGAGGATGACAGCGAGAAAAGGAAGGATAATGCGCATGGTGACGGCTCCTTTCAGTCGAGTCCCAGGAAGGGGTAGCGGGCGAGGTTCTCGCGGCGTGTTTCTATCAGTCTACCAGCCATGCGGAGGGGGACAAGGTTCCCGCTTGCGCGGGGCAAAAACAGGGGCATACTTCTTAGGTGAAGCTGACCACTGACAGGGAGGTATCCCATGAAACGCATTCTCATCTCCGTTTTTTCCCTCGCGCTCCTCGTTTCCGCATCCCCAAGCCAGGCCGGGTTCCTGGACGACCTCACCCGTCAGGCGGCGCCGCTCCTCCAGGGGGGGAGCAGCAGCCTGGATGACTCCACCATCATCAAGGGGCTCAAGGAGGCCCTGGCCACCGGCACCGAGCGGGCCGTGAACGAGGTGGCGAAGCCCGACGGCTACTTCGGCAACCAGCTCATCAAGATCATGCTCCCCGACAAGCTCCAGAAGGTGGCCGACCTCTTGGGCACCGTGGGGTACCAGAAGCAGGTGGACGAGTTCGTGCTGAGCATGAACCGGGCGGCGGAGAAGGCGGCGCCCCAGGCGGCGCGGTTCTTCGGCGACGCCATCCGGGAGATGACCGTCGAGGATGCGCAGGGGCTCCTGAAGGGGGGCGACCGGGCCGCCACCGACTTCTTCGAGAAGAAGACCCGTACGAAACTCTATGACGCCTTCAAGCCGACGGTGGGGAAAACCATGGGCGAGGTGGGGACCGTCAAGGCCTTTCAGAACATGGTCGGCAAATACCAGGCACTTCCCCTGGCCGCCTTCGGCGGGAAGCCGTCCCTGGACCTGGACGACTACGTGACCAACAAGGCCCTGGACGGCCTCTTCACCATGGTGGCCGCGGAGGAGAAGAATATCCGGACGAACCCGGCTGCCCGGACCACCGACCTGCTGAAGACAGTGTTCGGGCGCTAGGCGAGACGGATGGCGGCGCCGTGGGGCAGTTCCGGGAGTCGGTGGAGCCTGGGAGCGCTGCTGTTCGTGTGGGGAACGTTCCTGGGGGCGTTGCCGGGGGAGGCGACCATCTTTCCGGGGCCGGCCGAGGTGGTGGGGCGAAGTTCACTCCAAGAGGCCCGGGGTGGGGAATCGCTCATTGAGGTTGCCCGGACCCACGACCTCGGTTTCAACGAGATTGCGGCGGCCAATCCAGGTCTCGACCCGTTTGCTCCGCCCGCCGGCAGCCCCGTAGCCATCCCGGGGGCGCATGTCGTTCCCGCGGCCGTGACGCCGGGACAGCTTGTGGTGAATCTGTCCGAACTTCGCCTTTACTTCGTTCCGTCAGGGGGCACTCCACTCATCGCCTCTTTCCCTGTGGGGACAGGGAGCGAAGGGAAGGAAACCCCCCTTGGTATCTACCGGGTGACGGAGAAGCGCGCCAATCCGGCTTGGCACGTTCCTCTCTCCATTCGGCGCGAGAAGCCCCGCCTCCCCGCCGTGGTCCCCCCGGGACCCGACAATCCCCTCGGGAGCCACGCCCTGCGGTTGACCGTCGACGGCCTGATGATTCACGGCACCAACCGCCCCTGGGGGGTTGGACGCGCCGTGAGCCACGGCTGCATCCGCCTCTATCCCGAGGATATCCCCATCCTCTTCCGGCTGGTTTCCCTCGGGACCCCGGTCGCCATCGTCCGCGAGCCGGTGAAGGTGGGGAGCCAGGATGGGCGGCTCCTCATCGAGGTCCATCGGGATGACGGAGCCGGGATCGACTACGCGGCGGAGGCGACACGCCTTATCCTGGCACGGGGGGCGCTCGATCGGGTGAGTGTCACGCGCCTCCTGCGGGCGCTGGCCGAGAAACGCGGAGTGCCTGTCGATATCGATCGGTGACCTATTATTTCTTCTGCTGAAGCTCGAAGGCCTTCACTGATTTTCCCGCCGACTGCTCCGCCTGCTGGGCCGCTCCCTCCGCCTTCGTTGCGGCCGCGTCAGCCTTTGAGGCCGCCGTCTCTGCCCTGGTTGCAGCAGCGGAGGCAGCTTCCGCCGATTTCTGGGCACCCTGGGCCGCCTGCTGGGCCTGGGTGCGGGCATCGGCATTTTCGCGTTTCGCCGCGTCCAGATCGGCAGGTGTTACCACGGGCCGTTTTGACAGATCGGCAACCTGTGCCTCCATGGTGTTCAGCCGCTTCTCCAATCCGCCGATCCGATCCGCCAGGGGAGCGGTCTGCTCCTGCACGAACGTTTTGGTCGCGCACCCCCCCGTGAGGACGAGGAGCGGGACGACTGCCGCAGTGACTATTCGTTTCATGATTCCTCCTTGGTGATGCCGTACTGGCGTTATGACAGACGATACGAGACCATCACCCCGTCCCGCAGCGGGAGGATGGTGGTGAAGAAGTCCTTCCGGCCGGCCATGAAGTCGTTGAATTCCCGGATGCCGCGGGTTTCGGGGTCGTCCACCCCCTCCACCACCTTGCCGTACCAGAGGGCGTTATCGGCGATGACCAGGGCGTGGGGGGCCAGGCACGGAATCATGACCTCCATGGCCTCCCGGTACTGGTGCTTGTCCAGATCGATGAAGAGGATGTCGATGTCGCGGTATTCGCGGCCAATCTCCAGGGCGTTGCCGACCCGAAAATCAAGCCGGTCCACGAGGCCGGTATGCTGGAACGTGGCCCGGGCGTAGGCGATGTTCGTGGGGGAATAGTCGGTCATGACCACCTTCCCCGTGATGCTGATGGCCCGCGCGAACCACCAGGCCGAGTAGCCGAAGCCCGACCCCAGTTCCACCACGAGCCGGGGCTGCCTGAGCCGGGTCAGGAGGTAGAGGAGCCGTCCCACCAGCCGGTCGACGATGGGGAAGGCCAATTCCTTTGCTCTACGTTCCATTTCGAGGAGGGCCGGTTCTTCCTCGGGCGCCAGCCCCATCAGGTACTCCTCGATGCGGGGATCGGTTATCGGGATCATCGCTCGCGTTTCCTTCCATGTATACATTGTCCATGCAGCCCCTGAACCAGACCAAGTCTAACACTTTCGCGATGATGCGCAATTCTTCCCGGGAAAAAGGGAGAAACTGCGTGTTGACTTCCGCCTTCCCCCGGTCTTTAATGACCCAATGACAACCACGCACGAATCGGCGCCGGTGCCCCAGGGGAAGGTCACCGCAATCCTCGTATTCACCACGCTCCTCTGGGGGGGAAGCTTCCTCTTCAACAAGATCGGGATGCGGGAGATCCCCCCGGTCCAGTTCTTCTTCTTCCGCTTCGCCCTGGCGGCGCTCCTCATGGGGATGGTCTGCATCCCGAGGCTCTCCCGCCTGAACCGCGACATCGTCCGGCGCGGTGCCGTGGTGGGGGTGGCCCTGGCGGCGGTGAACCTCACCTTCGTCCTCGGCGTTTCCGGCACCACCATCTCCCGGGCCGGCTACCTCAACAATCTCTTTGTCCTCTTCATCCCCCTCCTCTCGTTCGTGATCTGGCGGGAGCGGCTCGACCGGATCACCTTCGGCGGGGTCCTCGTGGCAGTTGTCGGCCTCTGGGCCCTGGCCAGCGGTGGGGCCGAGGGGTTCAACCGGGGGGATCTCCTCTCCACGGTCTGCGCCGTGTTCATCGCCGTCCACATCATCGTCGTGTCGCGGGTCCTGCGGGACGAGGATGTCTATCTGGTCACCTTCGTGCAGTTCGCCACCGTGGCAGCCGTGGGGGCGGTCATCACCCTGGCCCTGCCGTGGCCGACGTTCACCATCGGCGCGGCCGGAGCCTGGTCCCTGGCCTACTGCGCCATCTTCCCCACGGTCATCTGCTTCACGCTCCAGAACGCCTTCCAGCGCTTCACCACCCCCACCAAGGCGGGGCTCATCTATACCCTTGACCCGGTCTGGAGCATGCTGGCCGGGGTCTTCATCCTGGGGGAGCGCCTCACCCCCCGGGAGCTTGTCGGCTGCATGCTGATCCTTCTGGCCGTGGCCGGGCCGCTCCTGGGGAGACTCTACCTGGAGCAGCGCCAGCGGAAGCTCTATCGCCTGGCCGATGAGGAGGTGTAGCCGTGGCCACCCCCACCTTTGCGGTCAGTGAGGAGAAAAACCGCTGGCTCCGGGAGAAGATGGCGGAGCTGGGGGTGACCGAGTCCGATCTGGAGGAGAGCTTCGTCCGCTCCTCCGGCGCCGGGGGGCAGCACGTGAACAAGACCGCCACCTGCGTCCAGATAAAGCACCGGCCCACGGGGATCGAAGTGAAGTGCATGAAGGACCGGAGCCAGTCGATAAACCGGTTCCTGGCCCGGCGGGAGATTCTTGAGCGGATCGAGAGGCTCCGGAAGGGGGAGATCTTCCGGGACCCCAAGGCGGAGAAGCTGAAGAAGCAGAAGGCGCGGCGGAAGCGGCGCGCCAGCGGGAAGTACGAAAAGGAATAACGCCATAAGGATTTATAGATGATCAGACACGAAACCCTCCGCACCCTCGAATTCGACAAGATACTCACGGCCATTGCCGGCTATGGCCACAGCGAAGCCACCCGGGAGGAAATAGCCCACATCCGCCCCCTTGACGACCGGGCGGCCATCACCCGGCGCTTCGGCCAGGTTGGCGAGATCCGGCACATGACCCAGACGGGCATTGCCATCCCCCTCTCCTCCTTTGAGGACATAACCCCGGTTCTGGAGGCGGTGCGGCCGGAAGGGGCGGTTCTCGACCCCACGGAGCTGGTGGTCCTCTTCCCGGTCCTGCGGACCATGACCGCCATCGCGAAGCAGTTCGCCTACCGGTCCGACATCCCGCTCCTGAAGGAGTTGGCGGGCCATGTCACCGGCTTCCCCGACATCCTGGACGAGCTGGAGGTCTCCATCGACAGCGAGGGGGAGATCCTCGACTCCGCCTCGCCGCTCCTCTTCGACCTGCGCAAGAGAAAGCGCACCCTCACTGAGAGGATCCGGCGTCGTCTGGCCGAGATCGTCCGAGAGACCGGCGTCACCACCTTCCTCCAGGACGACTTCATCACCCAGCGGGGGGGGCGGTGGGTGATCCCGGTGCGGATGGACTCCAAGGGGATGGTCCCCGGCGTAGTCCACGACGTCTCCAACTCCGGCGAGACCGCCTTCATGGAGCCCCTGGAGATCATCGGCCTCGCCAACGAGCTGGAGAACCTGGTGGCCGAGGAGAAGGCGGAGATGATCCGCATCGTCCGGACCATCTGCCGGATGATCCGCCGGGAGGCCGACGGAGTGGCGGAGCAGTTCCGGACCCTGGTCCACCTGGATCTCCTGAACGCCGTGGCCACCTTCGCCGACTCCCTCAGCGCCGAGACCCCCGAGATCAACGACGCCCGTTTCATCCGGGTGAACGAAGGGCGCCACCCGCTCCTGGCCCTCATGGCGCGGGAGCGAGGGGGCGGCACGGTCGTTCCGCTGGATCTGGCGCTGGGTGAAACCGAACAGGTGATGGTGATAACCGGCCCCAACGCCGGCGGCAAAACCATCTCCCTCAAGACCACCGGCCTCCTCCACCTCATGGCCCTGGCCGGGATTGCGGTGCCGGCGGCCTCCACCTCGTCGTTCCCCCTCATTTCCGACCTCCTGGTGGACATCGGCGACGAGCAGTCCATCGAGCAGAGCCTCTCCACCTTCTCGGCCCACGTCTCCAACATCGCGGGGATTCTCGGGCGGGCCGACGACCGGACCGTGGTGCTCCTGGACGAGCTGGGGACCGGCACCGAGCCGGTCCAGGGGGCGGCCATATCCTGCGCGGTCCTGGCTGATCTGCAGGAGAAGGGGGCCCGGGTCATCGCCACCACCCACCTCACCGACATCGTCGGCTTCGTCCACAAGCGGGAGGGGATGGTGAACGCCTCCATGGAGTTCGACCGCGCCACTCTCACCCCCCTCTACCGCCTCAAGAAGGGGGAGCCGGGGCAGTCCCACGCCCTGGAGATCGCCCGCCGCTACGGCCTCCCCGACCGGGTCGTGGAGTTCGCCACCGGCATGCTGGGCCGGATGGAGACCGAGTTCCACGAGCTTCTGGCCGAGCTGAAGGACCAGCGCCGGCGCCACGAGGAGGCCCTGGCCGAGGCGGAGCGGCTGCGGCGGGATGCCGAGGGCCAGGCCCGCATCGCCCGGGAGCGTCTGGCCGAGGCTGAGGCGAAGCGGCGTGAGGCGGTAGAGAAGGGGTTTCAGGAGGCGAAGGAGATCGTCCGGGGTGCCCGGCGGGAGGTGAACGCCATCATCGAGGAGGCCCGGAAGGAGAAGAGCCGCGAGGCCCGGAAGAAGATCGACGAGGCCGAGGCGAGGGTTGAAGAGAGGTTGCAGGAGTTCCATCCGGAGGAGCGCCTTCCCCTGGACGCCATCCGCGAGGGGGACACGGTCCACGTGAAGCGCCTGGGCCACGACGTGACGGTTCTCGCCGTGGACCTCAAGGGGGCCACCCTCAAGGTCCGGGCCGGCACCTTCGAGCTGATGGTGGAGGCCGCCGACGTGGCACCTCCGCGGGAAAAGGGAGCGAAGAAGCCCAAGGCCAAGCCCGCCGCCAGGATCGCCGCCCCGTCCCGGGAGTCCACGCCCCACGAGCTGAACCTGATCGGTCTTCGGGTGGACGAGGCCCTGGGGCGGCTGGAGCCGTTCCTGAACCACGCGTCGCTGGAAGGGTACGGCGAGGTGCGGATCGTCCACGGCAAGGGGACCGGCGCCCTCATGCGGGGGGTGCGGGAGTACCTGGACGGCCACCCCCTGGTGCGGGAGTTCCGCCCCGGCGAGCCCTTCGAGGGGGGGGAGGGGGCCACGGTGGTGACGTTGAGGTAGAGAAAGCTTGCTTGACGTTTAACGTCCAGCGTTATATTCTTTTGCTATGATCAAGACATTCCGCTGCAAGGACACCCAGGCATTGTTCGAGGGCAAATGCCCGCGCCGGTTCAAGGCGTTTTCAACGGTTGCCGAGCGAAAGCTGCAAATGCTCGACGATGCCCATGCGCCCGAAGATCTCCGATCCCCCCCGGGCAACCGTCTGGAGGTCTTGCGCGGTGACCGCAAAGGACAGTGGAGCATCCGGATCAACGATCAGTGGCGCCTCTGCTTTCGCTTCGAGGATGGCAACGCCTTTGATGTGGAGATCGTGGATTACCATTGAGGAGATGAACCGTTATGAATCCAACAAACAGAATGCGCCCCATCCATCCCGGTGAAGTGCTGCGCGAAGAGTTCCTTATACCCCTGGGGATGAGCGCCCATGCGCTGGCGCTCGAGCTCAAGGTGCCGGCGCCGCGCATCAACGACATCGTGCGCGAGCGCCGCGCCGTCACGCCCGATACGGCGCTCAGGCTGGCCCGGTACTTCGGCACGACACCCCAGTTCTGGCTTAATCTGCAGTCCAGCTACGACCTCAAGATCGCCGAACGGGAACTGGGTACGAAAATCGAGCGTGAAGTCCATACGCGCCTCGTGGCGTAGACGAGAAGAACTCACTCCGCGCACTCCTTCCCCTCGAACATGCCGCTGGCGCTGATGCTCTCCGCCACCTTCCGGAAGTGGAACCCGTAGATGGCGAGGGTGATGGCCAGGGGGAAGAGCCGGGGCCGCCGCACCAAGGACCAGACGAAGAGCTTCCAGAACTGGAACCGCTCCCTGCCGATCACCCCCAGGAACAGGATCGACGTGAAGAACGCCCGCAGGTGGGCCGGGTTTGGCTGGAACCCTCCAGGCGGGGTCCGGTACTCCTTGAGGAAGGTGACGACTCGCCGGTAGTAGGGGCGGGGAGCGTAGATGCCCTTGAGAATCTGCCGGTAGCCATCAATGAGGGTATCCACCGGCATCCGGGGAACGAAGTTGAGGGCGATGGCGGTGTTGTTCCCCGAGGCGTCCCGCAGGAGCCGCCCTTCCTCGGCCAGGCGCTGGTGGAGCCTGGTTCCCCGCAGGGCCGTGAGCATGCCGACCATGGCGGTGACGATGCCGCTCTCCTGGATGAAGCGGATCTGCTTCTCGAAGATGGACGCCGGGTCGCTGTCGAAGCCGACGATGAACCCCCCCTGCACCTGGAGCCCCGCCCGCTGGATCCGCTTGACGCTCTCCAGCAGATCGCGGTTTTGGTTCTGCACCTTTCCGCTCTCGCCGAGCCCCTCGTCGTGGGGTGTTTCGATCCCCACAAAGACCTCCGTGAACCCCGCCCGCACCATGAGGGACATGAGCTGGTGGTCGTCGGCCAGGTCGATGGAGGACTCGGTGAAGAAGGAGAAGGGGCGGCCGTGCCCCTCCTGCCAGGCGATGATGGTGGGAAGGAGTTCCCGCTTCAGTTTGTTCCGGTCGCCGATGAAGTTGTCGTCCACGAAAAAGACGCCACCCTTCCAGCCGCGAGTGTGCAGTGCATCCAGTTCCGCAGTCAGCTGCTCCACACTCTTGGTGCGGGGGGCGCGGCCGAAGAGCTGGGTGATGTCGCAGAATTCGCAGTCGAAGGGGCACCCCCGGGAATACTGGATGTTCATGGCGGCGTAGTCCCGGGTATCCAGGAGCTCCCAGCGGGGGAGCGGGGTCAGTGCCAGATCGGCCCGCCCGCTGGCGGTGTAGGTGCGCTGGGCACACCCCCGCGCCAGATCATCCAGGAAGGGGGGAAGGGTCAGCTCCGCCTCTCCCAGCACCAGGTGGTCCGCCTCGGGAAAGTCCTCGGGAGCGGTGGTGAAGAGGGGGCCCCCGGCCACGGTGGTGACACCCAAGCGGCGGCAGCGGGCGAGGATGTCCCGCACCGCATCCCGCTGGATGGTCATGGCGCTCACGAAGACCATGTCGGCCCAGGTGAGATCCGGGTCGGTGACGTCCCGGACATTCTGATCGATCAGGCGCGTTTCCCAGGTTTCGGGGAAGAGAGCGGCAACGGTGAGGAGTCCTAACGGCGGAAAGGCGGCCTTCTTGCCGACGAATTTCAGGGCGTGGCGGAAACTCCAGAAGGAATCGGGGTAGCGGGGGTAGACGAGGAGAACGTTCATGGGATCCTCCGTGATCCATGAATTCCCAGGCTGGTCGGGTATGTTTGATGTGCAATTGTACCCGCCAACGGATTATCCCGCTGTAATAGTTATGTAAAAAGGAGGACTTCCCATGAAAAACGTTAATAATTTCAGCCTGTTCAAGGGCGTTGCCAGGCTCGGTCTCGCCCCCCTGCTTCTCGTGGCGCTGGCCGGGACAGGGGGGAGCGGTGCCCGCGCCGAGGCCGTAGCTGGCGCGCCTGACCCCGGCCTCTACGACTTCCTGGCCCGGTTCCACGGCCACACCTGCGCCGGCTCCCTCATGGGGGCGCGGCTCGGGCTGGCGGCCAAGGTTGCACTCAAGGAGGCCGGGGGCGAAGGGAAGCTGAAGGCCAGGTATTTCGATCACTCCTGCCCCGTGGACGGCATCCAGGTGGCCGCGGGAACCACCCTCGGGAACAAGGCCATGGAGGTGGTGAACAAAAACGAGCACCGGCTCCTCCTCACTGCCGAGAAGAACGGCCGGCAGGTGGAGGCCCGCCTGACCAGGCTGGCCGAGGAGAAGGCAAAGCCCTCCCGGGAACTTTCCAAGAAGGCCCGCGCCCTCCCTGCCGGCTCTCCGGAGCGGCAGCGGCTGGAGAAGGAGATCGAAGAGGTCTATGCCTGGTTCCGCACCGCCCCCGACGCTGAGGTGGTCACGGTGAGGGTGGTCAAGTAACCCTGCTTCTCCACGGAGGGTCGCCATGATCCAAGACCCCACCGACGAGTATATCCGCACCATCGCCGCCCACTGCGACCTGGCGGGAAAAGAGGTTCTCGAAGTGGGGTGCGGCACCGGCCGCATCACCCGCGATCTGGCGCGCCACGCCCTCCGGGTGGTGGCCGTGGACCCCGACGAGGCCACCCTGGCAAAGGCCCGGGCAGCCGTCCCCGCCCCCAACGTCCGGTTCCTCCCCATGCCCGACGGCGTCCTCGACTTTCCCCCCGCCACCTTCGATGTCGTCATCTACACCCTCTCCCTCCACCATGTCCCCCTTGCCCAGATGAACGAAAGCCTCCAGACCGCCGCCGGCCTCCTGCGGGAAGGGGGCGTCATCGTTGTGGTGGAGCCGGGCGCAGGTGGCTCCTTTACCGAGGCCAAGGAACGCTTCGGCGCCGGCAGCGGCGACGAGCGCCCCGCCCGGGCGGCCGCCATCCGGGCCATGCACGGACTCGACGGCTGGACCGTGGGGGAGACGGTCCACTTTCGGGTCCAGTTCCTCTTCGCCGACGAGGATGATTTCATCGCCACGAAACTCCCCGATTTTGGGGAGAAGCCGGAGGTGTACCGGCAGGAGGTGCGGGAGTTTCTTGCCCGGCATCGGATGCCGGAGGGGGTTGTGCTCGACGCCGGCAGGAGGCTGAATGTTTTGCGGCGGGGATGAGTGTGTGGCGCTTGAGATTGGATATTGCTAACCATGAAGGCTCTTGGTAAAGTCCCGAAAGTCCCCTCCCCCCCTGGCGGGGGAGGGCTAGGGAGGGGGGGAGGCTGACGGTTATGTGTACCGTAACTTTGGGGATTTCATCCCGTGAAAATATCAATCGAAGGCTCCTGCGGGCGTTCGAGGATGAATCGCAGGGGGCTTTCATCAGTTTCGAGTCGCCGGAACTTCTATTCAAGGTGATTTCGGGCAAACGCTGGGACCTGCTTAAAGTCATGACGGGAGCAGGACCAATGACAATTCGTGAGGCAGCCCGCCGAATGAAGAGGGATGTGAAGGCGGTACATGCCGATGTGCACGTGTTGCTTAATGCTGGAATACTGCAGAAAACCGACAAAGGGCTGATAGTTTTTCCCTTTGATGCTGTGCATGTGGATTTTATGCTGAAAGCGGCATGAGTGCTCGATTGAAAGGGTTAAACCTCTTTTTTTCAGTAATGGAGAAATGTTCCATTTGGGTCAATAGCGAGTTAGAAAACAGGAGTAGCCATGATATCCCCACGACTAGTTGCAAAAATTGAATCCGAAGAACCGACCCGTCGTTTAGCAGTTCTCATTGACGCTGACAATGCACAAGCTGCAGTCATTGAAGGGCTTCTTGCCGAAATTGCACGATTTGGGGAGGCAACCGTGAAGCGCATATACGGGGACTTCACAGCTCCGACAAGTTCCTCTTGGAAGAAAGTGTTGCAACGGTACGCTATCAAACCTGTTCAGCAATTTGCATATACGACTGGTAAGAATGCCACGGACAGCACGCTAATCATCGATGCGATGGACTTACTCTACACGCGAAAGTTTGATGGTTTTTGTCTGATTACAAGCGACAGCGATTTTACTGGTCTTGCAATGCGGTTGCGTGAAGAGGGGCTCACTGTTCTTGGGTTTGGCGAAAAGAAAACACCAGAAGCATTCCGTAATGCCTGCAACAAGTTTGTGTTCACTGAAGTCCTTCGTCCAAGTGCGGCAACCAAGCCCAATGCATCGCCGAAAAAAGCCGAGAATGGACCAAAGGCCGCTCCACCTCAAACCAATATCGAGACAGTGGAACCAAAACCGGAATTTCCTAAGGAATTTCTGCTGACTGCACTGGAGCAATCAATTGACGACGCTGGATGGGCACATCTGGGTACCTTAGGGAGTTACCTCACAAAGCTGCAACCCGACTTTGACTCCAGACTTTACGGATATACGAAGCTCTCTGATCTTGTCAAAGCAAAGAAGGAACTCTTCGTGACCGAGGAGCGACAAGCACCTGGTTCAAAACAGAAGGTTTTGTACCTTCGTGCGAAATAGTTTTCCAACTATGCATCTGCCCGGACACAAGCGGAGGAGTCAGCCCTTGACACGACAAAAGCGGAGGAGTCAGCCCTTGACACGTGACATGCGCAAGATATCAGTAAGTTATGAACACCACTTGTCTCATGTCAAGGGCTGACTCCTTTATGCCCTAGACCCCTTTATACCCTATTTGAACAAACAACTGAGCTGACGGCGTCGCTCAACCATCGGGTACTGCTGTTTCCGCTACGCTTTCACAGCAGACCCTCAGCACCTTTGATGTGGCTTAATCCGGCCACAAACATTGCAAATTCGGATTGACCCTCCGAGTTTGCAATGATATGTTTCCCCCATGATACCACGCCCCATTTACAGTGAAGCCGTTTCACGAGCGCTGCTGCGTTCTCCGGTCACCGCCCTGCTCGGCCCGCGCCAATGCGGAAAAACAACGCTGGCGCGGCTGATCGGCCAAGAGCGGGAAGGACACTATTTTGACATGGAGTCGCCCGTTGACCGGCAGCGCCTCCAAAACCCCGAACTCGCGCTCGGCTCTCTGTCGGGACTGGTAATTATCGATGAAATTCAGCTTGTCCCCGAACTATTCGGCATTCTGCGGGTGCTGGCGGACCGTCCGGGCCAGCCTGCCCGCTATCTGGTACTGGGGAGCGCGTCTCCCCATATCATCAAGAGGATTTCGGAAACCCTTGCCGGACGGATCGAGTTTGTTGATTTGTCCGGGTTCAATCTTGCGGAAATATCGCCGGAAGAGCGAGACCGTCTCTGGCTGCGCGGCGGGTTTCCCCGTTCGTTTCTCGCCGGCAGCGAGGCAGACAGCCTTGCCTGGCGGGAAGGATTCATCCGTACCTTCCTGGAACGCGATATCCCGCAACTTGGGATAACCATTCCCGCCACGGCCATGCGCCGGTTCTGGACCATGCTGTCGCACCTCCACGGCCAGACATGGAACGCCTCCGACTTAGGTCGCTCCATGGGCCTGTCGGACAAAACCGTGCGCCATTACCTGGACATCCTCACCGGCACCTATATGGTCAGGCAGTTGCAGCCCTGGCATGAAAACCTGAAAAAACGCCAGATAAAGTCACCCAAGATTTACCTGCGCGATACCGGCTTGCTGCACAGCCTGCTGAATATTCCCGGAATGGGAGAACTCTGGGCGCATCCACGGCTCGGTGCATCATGGGAAGGGTTCTGCCTGGAACAGGTGGTGGCGGTTCTGAACACACAAGAGGTTTATTTCTGGGCTACCCAGGGTGGAGCGGAGCTGGATCTGCTTTTCTTCTCGGGCGGAAAGCGATTTGGCGTGGAGTTCACGTTCAACGAAGCACCAAAAGTCACCAAATCCATGCAGAGCGCTCTGACCGACCTCTCCCTGGCTCATCTCTGGGTGGTGTATCCCGGCGCGGTGCGCTACGCTGTCCATGAAAAGATCACCATGCTGCCGCTGGCGGAGATTCCCGGCCTGCCTGCGGAGATATCGAAATAGAAATATCCATTCGGGGGGATGGGCGGTTCACGCGCACGCGTTTGTGGGCTGGTCAACATGTAGTTGGACTAAAGAATCATGGAATTTATTCACGCAATTAATTTAGGCGGCTTTTACCCATGCTGGAATTTACGCATTAATGGTAAGTTGTGGACTCCGAACTTCTTGGCTCTGATAGACGCAGGTATAGCAGCTAGCCACAGGTCAATTGATAAGTTTTCAATAGAAGAGCTTAAAATACATGGTCCTCAAGAGTGTGGATTAACACCTAGAACAGGTAGCGCAATCATAAAAGCAGCCATTCTGCGGAGTGGTCAGAAAATGGTGAATGGTTATGGTGAAGAAGTCTTAGTCTCAGATGAGACCCGGCAGTTTCTGCTTAAATCCTCTGAGGTTGAGCTAGAGTTTGAGCGCGTGAGAAGATTAGTCTCTCCCAACAGCGTCAGCCGGCTATCATGTATCTGGCTTGCGGAGCGTACTCCTGAAGGTGAGCAACATATTAAAGATATGCTTGGCCATGATGTGTATATTTTGAACGTGCGCATTACAACGGCGCTTAACCTTAGTCGAGTGGATACTGCTTGGTTCGATCAGTACTGGCATGAGGATAAGTCCGAGTACATAGAGCGGTATTGGTCTGGCCAGCCTCAATCAGGAACGCCCAAATGGGAGTACCTGCTGGATGGTGAAATTCAAGTTGAAGACCAACAGCAACTTGAGTTTGTGAAACGCAATGGGAATATCCTTCCGTAGCCAGTCCAACCAGGCCGGTGAAGCGGTGAACCCCGCTCACCGCCCACGCTGTCATGCCCGGAGACCTTAACGCTATGCAACGCATTCGCGCACTGGCCATAGCCGCAGCGCTGCTTTTCACAGCGATGGCGGTCTGGACCCGGCCCTTGAAGCCGAACATTCCCACCCTTCAGCTGACTTTTACCGAAGCGGCATTCAGGTCGATCCTGGCCGAATGGCAACCTGCGGGCGTCTATATATTCAAGACCCACTTTGCCATCGACTTCCCCTTCCTCGTGTGCTACGGGGCGCTGGGCTATCTGGTAGCACGAGGCACAAGCCTGTTTGCGAGGCACACGCCGCGGACCAGGTCGCTCCTTGCCATCTCGCTGCCTGTTGCGGCAGTGCTGGATGCGATAGAAAACTCCGTGCACTTGCTGTTTTTGTTGGGCACCGGTCCATTCAGCCCAACTCTCTATTTCGCAACCGGAATCGCTGCCGCGATAAAATGGCTCCTTATTGCCGGTTTCATCGCCAGTTCTGCCTATGCGCTTTTCAAAGCAGCCCGCTAACTTCACTGCAGCGGACCAGCATATATAACCTTTCCACCCCACGGGAGGCGCAATGCCGATCAATACATTACTTTCCATTCTGATCATGCTTCTCACCTTCTCTCTTGCCGGGGCCGAGATGTACCAATGGGTGGACGAGAAGGGTGTAGTCACCTTCAAGGACACACCTCCTCCCCCAGCCAAGAAGCGTAAGAACGTGAAGGTCTACCACGACAGTGACTTTGCTCCCGCGCCCCCCCGGCAGGCATCACCCGCCCCGCGCGGCGCCAAGAGTTCCGTCGAACCGGCACCGCAACACCCCCTTCCCAGGAAAGAACGCTTCACCGGCACGGTGGAGATGTACGTCACCTCCTGGTGCGGCTACTGCAAGCGGGCCGAGAAGTACCTTCAGAGTCAGGGAATTCCCTACGTAGCCTTTGACATCGAAAAGGATAGCGCCGCCCGGCAGCGCCACAGGGAGCTTGGCGGGAATGGCGTGCCGCTCATCATCATCGGGACGAACAAGATGTCCGGCTTCTCTCCGGAAACGCTGGAGCATTATCTGAGTAATGGTAGGTAGAATCCGATGCATACCATGATCACCGGATGCGGCTGGAAAAGAGGAAAATGAAGAAACAAGCCCTGCAGTCAGCTATTCTCTCCGCAACCCTGTTCGGCATTTCTCCGGTCGCCTGCAAAGCCATCGTAGGGGAGATGTCGCCGGCACTTCTCGCCGGCCTTCTCTATCTGGGCTCCGGCCTTGGTCTGACGGGAGTGGTTGCTCATCAGGGAACTCAAGTTCGTCAAACGCTCCAGGGTCTCTCTCTGCGGCAAAAGGCTATTCTTGCAGGAACCATCCTTTCCGGTGGCGTTGCAGCACCGCTCTTTCTCGCCTATGGCATCCGTCATGGGACCGCGAGCGAGGTGTCGCTGCTTCTGAATTTCGAAACCGTCGCAACAACTCTGCTTGCATGGATGATTTTTCACGAAAACATCGGGGCTAGAGTGTGGATCGGAAAGTTTTTAATCGTCGGCGCTTCCATTGTTGTCGTTTCCACCAATGGAGGTCTCCTGCAGGTGTCCATTCCCGGCTTATCAGTTCTTGCCGCATGTCTCCTGTGGGGTGTCGACAACAATCTGACGCGAGAGCTCGAAACCATTCCCGCACCGCTGTTGGCGAGCCTGAAGGGGTGGAGCGCCGGTTTGTTCAATATCCTCCTCTCCCTGGTGCTGTTCCAAGCCCAAGCCACTTTAGTCCAAATCTCAGGAGCACTTCTCATCGGGGCGCTCAGCTATGGCGCGAGCCTGGTCCTTTTCATCCAGGCACTGAGAGAAATCGGCTCTGCCAGAACCAGCACGTGGTTTGCATCAGGTCCGTTCATAGGTACCGTTCTTTCAGTCATTCTTCTCGGCGAACGGCCATCCGGAGAATACTGGGCAGCAGCCCTTGTGATGCTTGCGGGAATGTTTTTTCTGTATGGAGAAATCCATCGGCACGTCCATCGACATGAAGCAACCGCCCACTCCCACCCCCATGTCCATGACGAGCATCACCTCCATGAGCATGTCGATGGCAAGGAGGAGGCGAAGCACGAGCATTACCATGAGCATGAACCACTTACCCATGCACACGTTCACTGGCCGGACATTCATCATCGGCATGGTCATTAGGCCGATGAAATGGTGTCACGGCAACTTCATCCGGGGGTTGTAACTTGAGATGAAGAAGAAATTGATCGGTACCTTATACCATACAGCGGAGCACGAAATGAAAACCAGATGCGCTTGGGCCGGCACCGACCCCCTCTACATTGCCTACCACGACGACGAGTGGGGGGTGCCGGTGCACGATGACCGGCACCTCTTCGAGATGCTGGTCCTGGAGGGGGCCCAGGCGGGGCTCTCGTGGCTGACGATCCTCCGCAAACGCGAGGCGTACCGCCGGGCCTTCGCCAATTTCGATGCGGAAACGGTTGCCGCCTGGTCGGAGCCGGAGGTGCAGCGCCTCCTGGCCGATGCGGGGATCGTGCGTAACCGCCTGAAGATCGAGTCGGCCATCCGGAACGCCCGGGGTGTCCTGCGAATCCGGGAGGAGTTCGGATCGCTGGATGCGTACCTCTGGGGCTTCGTGGATCACCGGCCCCGGCAGAACGAGTGGCGCGCCCTTTCCGAGGTGCCGGCCCGGACGGAGCAGTCCGATGCCATGGGCAAGGATCTGAAGCGGCGGGGATTCAATTTCGTGGGGTCCACCATCTGCTACGCCTTCATGCAGGCCGTGGGGATGGTGAACGACCACCTGACCACCTGCTGCCGGTATGACGAGATCAGGCAGCAGGTTCAGCAGGCGTCAGGGTGAAAAGGTGATGAGGAAGGGATGGTTGCAGCCGGCCCGCGCCACCTGTTCCCGCACCGCATCCGCCCCTTTGGGGGCGGTCTCGCTCAGCCGATGCTCCCGCTCCAGAAAGACGAGGACCGGGAGGTTCCCGTAGAGGCCGAAGCCGAAGGTCTCCGCCATGCGGCCGGCGGCACAGCTCTCGAAGTCCTGCCCCAGGTCCTGGGTGGCTTTCACGTAGTGCATGGGGAAGGCCGCAACGCTCTGGTCGAGGCTCTCCACGAACCCCTGCTTCTCCTCCCGGGACAGAGTCGAGAAGTCGGCGCCGCACCAGCGGCTCTCCTTGGTGGAAAGGAGGGAGCGGCAGGAGAAGGGGCGCCGGTTGTAGACGCCGCAGGCCCCGTCTGAATCGAGAAAGGGGCAGCCTCCCAGGGCGCGGCGGGCCCGGAGAAACGACGGGAAATCGGGGGCGGCGAAGGCCGCGGACCGGATTTTCGCCGCGTGATCTGCGAGAGCAGCGGCATGGCGGTCGGCAAGGGAGGTCGAGACGGCGAGGGCCTCGGTGAAGGTGCAGTTCACCGCCAGGCTGCAGCAGGCATGGCACCCCTTCCCGCAGTGGATCGTCCCCTGCTTCAGCGCGTATCCGGCAATCCAGTCCCTGACGGCAATGTCGAACAGCGCCTGCTGGTCCCTGACTTCGTTCATGAGATCCTGCCACATGGCCCACTCCCTCGCATGTTTCGATAAGTGCCGGTGCGGCATCAGCGACAGTAATTGATTGTCATTGAATTGTAAAGGAACAGCCATGCCGAACCAAAGAACCCCATGGGATGAGCAATACGATACTGCGGATTTCGCCTACGGGCGGGAGCCCAACGCCTTTCTCGCCGAAGTGAGCGGTATGATCCCGCCGGGGGATGTCCTCTGCCTCGCCGAAGGGGAGGGGCGGAACGCGGTCTTCCTGGCGAAGCAGGGGCACCGGGTCCTGGCGGTGGATTCCTCCGCCGTGGGGCTGGCCAAGGCGGGGCGGCTGGCCGAGGAGAGCGGGGTGCGGATCGAGACGGTGATCGCCGATCTGGCTGAGTTTGCCATCGAGCCGGGGAGGTGGGACGCCATCGTCTCCATCTTCTGCCATCTGCCGCCAACCGTGCGCCGGTCGCTCCACCGCAAGGTGGTCGTGGGGCTTCGCCCCGGGGGGCTCTTCATTCTGGAAGCGTACACGCCGGCACAACTGGCGCTTCGGACCGGCGGACCTCCGACGGAAGAGATGATGATGACCCTGGCTGGTCTGCGGGAAGAGCTGGCAGGACTTGAATTCCTGCAAGGGCGGGAGATGGAGCGGGACGTGGTGGAGGGGCGGCTTCACACGGGGCGGGGCGCCGTGGTGCAGGTGGTGGCGCGGAAGCCGTGAGGAGGTAAGGGGCTGGCTCGAAATTAAGTGGTTGCGCAATTAGAGTTTTTGCTTTATTAGAATAAAAGCTCTAATTTGTGCCGAGAAGGGAGGATTCACCATGAACGTGCTCCTCATTCAACCTCCAAGCTGCGACCCCATTACGGACCGGGTTTTCATGTTCGAGCCCCTGGCCCTCGAATACCTGGGCGCCGGCCTCAAGCTGGACGGCCACGAAGTCCGGCTGCTGGACGCCCGCATCGAGCCGGACATGGACGGGGTTTTCGATGGCTTTCGTCCTGGCGTGGTGGGGCTCACCGGCTATACCAGCCACGTGAACATCATCAAGAATATCGCCCGCCGTTTGAAGGAAAGATCCCCGGATACCCTGGTCGTGGTTGGCGGCCACCACGCCACGGTCCGCCCCGGGGACTTCAACGAGCCGTGCATCGACGCAGTGGTGATCGGCGAGGGGGTGTTCACGCTGCGTGAAATCGTGCGGGCCGTGGAGACCGGCGGGAGCCTTGCCCCCATCAAGGGGGTGGCGATCCCGAACCCCGGCGGCATGGCCTTCAGCGAGCCCCGCCCCTATACCGACCTGAACGAGCTCCCCTTTCCCGACCGGACCCTCACCGCCCCCTACCGCA
>NZ_JAUQXO010000055.1:0-70494 GCF_030834625.1 Geobacter sp. | reverse complement strand
GAGCAAGTTGTCCAGCAAGGGGCAGATAATCATTCCAAAGCAGGTGCGAGAGGCGCATCACTGGCGGACCGGCATGGAGTTCGTCGTAGAGAGCGTAGGCGACGGCATCCTCCTCAGGCCGCGCAAACCGTTTCCTCCTACTCAACTTGAGGATGGCGTCGGCTGTGCGGGCTACAGGGGACCTGCCAAGAGTCTGGCGGAAATGGAGCAGGGCGTCCTTGAAGATGTAAAGCGTAAGTGGCTGAAAGGGGAGAGTAGGTGATCGCTGTTGATACGAATATCCTGGTGCGTTACGTGACCAATGACGATCCGCCCCAGGCAAGGCGAGCGCTCAATATTCTCGGAAGAAAAGAAGACATCTTCATTGCCAAAACCGTCCTTCTGGACACGGAGTGGGTGTTGCGTGCCGTCTATGAATTGCCGGTTGCGTCTATCCTGACGGCGCTTCTCCATATCCTCGGGCTTCCTAACGTTGTCGCGGAAAATCCGGAAGAGGTGTCGCAGGCGCTTGATTACTACGGCAGGGGGCTTGACTTCGCCGATGCCCTGCATCTTGCGTCCAGTTGCCATGCTGATGCTTTTTTCAGCTTTGATGCTGCATGCGTCAAAAGGGGACAAAAGCTTGGTGTCCGGATGGAGAAGGGATAGTATCGGCCTTCGAGCTGGCCATGTGGGCGCCGGTACGCATTTGGGATTTGGCGGAGGAGTTGATCGGACTTTCTGGCTTTCCCCAGACAGGCATTTAAAGAACAGGGGTTTGCCTGTGTCTCAGCATAATTCATCGTTGGTTTCAGGCACCAGGACGCTTCGCGCAGTCTGTCTCGCAATCCTGGTCCTGACGCTGTTTGCCTCAACCGCATCGGCACTCTCGTCCCCCAACATCCCCCTCGACAGCCCTGTCTACTCCTACCTTGAAAAACTGGCAGGTTTCGGGCTGGTGCGGTCCGACGTGGCGGGGATCAAGCCCTTTTCCCGGGCAGAGGCCGCACGGCTTCTGCTGGAGGCGGAATGGAACATGGAGGCGGGGAGCGGTTCGGGAGATCTGGCCTTTGCCCGGACGATCCTGGCGGAGCTTCGCCGCAAGATCCCCCGTGAGGCGGCCCTCTACCGTGAGCCTGACACGGCGCCGGCGGTGGATGTGAACCCGATGTCGAGCGCTCGGGTCCGGTATGTGTACCTGGATGGAAAACCCCGCTCCTACGAGCGGCCGGTCCACGATCCGGGCGACGACGGGGTGTTCGGCATCGGTTCGGGCCTTCGCCCTGCCAACCCCTATCCTTCCCCCGTGCAGCAGCACGGCACCGAGGGAACGTCCCTCATGGAGAACAACGAGGGAATCGTTTACCGCGACGGACACAACGTCGAGGTGCGGTTTAGCGCCGAGGCATCCTTGGGGAGTGTGGCGTCTGCCCTGGTGGAGCCGCAGCTTTCTTACAGCAGGGAAGGTGACGGAGCCACGGTGAAGCTCGTCAAGGGATACCTGAAAATCGGCGGCGGCGGGGCGGAACTGGAGGTGGGGCGCGACGCCAACTGGCTGGGGCTCGGAAGCCGGGGGGCAGTGACCCTGACCAACAATGCCCGGAATTTCGACTTGGTAAAGCTTTCGAGCCCCGAGCCGATTCTGCTGAAGTATGTCGGTGCCCTTAAATATGCCTTCATCGGCTCCCGCTTCGATACGACCGTGACCGACGGCGAGGAGCGCCGCCCCTGGTTTCTCGGGGCGAAACTGTCGGTGAAGCCTGTGGAAAACTTTGAGATTGGCATCAATTATGGGAAGCAGTTCGCCGGACCCGGGGTGGACAACAGTTTCGGCGATTTCGTGCGGGGTATTTTCGGCGGCATGAGCTCCGACAATACCAACAATCTTGCCGGCGTGGAGATGCGTCTGCGTCTGCCGAAGCTGCGCAATACCGAACTCTACGGCGAGTTCTCCGGCGAGGATTCAGCCTCGTTCTGGCCCATCGTGGAGAGCTACGTGGCGGGCGTCTACATCCCCCGCCTCACCGCCAGCGGCAGGGACGACCTGCGCTTCGAGTTCTTCAAGGGGAACAACATACTCTACACCAACAGCACCTTCCCGGGGGGGTACCTCTACAAGGGGATGCCCATTGGCCACTCCCAGGGGGGGGCCGTCATCGAGTTCTATCTCCGCTACAGCCACTGGTTTTCGGTGCGAAACAATCTTGCGCTGGAGTTCTTCCGTACCGACCGGGGCCACGAGGGGAGGGTGACGGTGGATGCTGCCGGCAGGTTCGATCCGAACGGCGTCATGCAGGCCATCGAGAAAAAGCATGCCGGCCGCGTTTCCTGGTCTCTGCCAGTCCATGGCGATCTGGACATGAATCTTCTGTACGGCATTGAGAAGGTGGAAAATGTCGATCTGGTGGCAGGGGAAGACCGGACCAACCAGCTCTTCAAGGCAGAGGTACGGTACCGGTATTGAGTGAGATCGTGAAGGAGTTACCATTTACACTACCGTACGATTTCGCCAGCTCGTTCCGTTAACGCTTCTGCCAACGCCTTTCTCGCCTCTTCCTCGCCATGCACCAGACGGATGGATTTGGGCGCCACGGGGATGCCGCGCACGAAATTGACCAGATCCCTCTGGTCGGCGTGGGCCGAGTAGCCGCTGATGCTGTGGACTGCTGCCCGGAGGGGATAGCTGCCGCCATCCAGGTCGATGAAGGTCTGTTTGCTGGGTTCCATTCTCGTTTTCGCCGCCTCAAGGATATCTCTCCCCGGTGTCCCGTGGGCCTGATAGCCCACGAAGAGGATGTCGGTGCGTGGGTCGCCCATGAGAGCCTTGAGATAGTTGACGATGCGGCCGCCGGCGCACATGCCGCCGGCCGCGATGACCACGCAGGGACGGGCGGTCTTGCGGAGATAGTCCACCGTCCCCTTGTGCTCGGCGTGGCCTTCGATGACCGTCATCTGCTCGAAGGAGAGGGGATGGCGTCCCTGGGAGGCGACTTCCGTTGCTTCCTGATCCCAGAGGTGGCGAAGCCGGTCGTAGACGTCGGTGATGCGCAGCGCCAGAGGGGAGTCGACAATGATCTCCAGCTCGTCCCAGGGAAGGTTCGCGGCGGCCTCGTCATGCCGGTGTTCGGTGATCAGCGATTCGATCTCGTAGAGGAGTTCCTGGGTTCTGCCGATGCTGAAGGCCGGGACGAGGAGTGCCCCCCGGTTTTCAAGTGCCCGGACGATGACCTGCCGCAGTTTCTCCCGCCGTTGTTCCCGCCCCTCGTGAAGGCGATCGCCGTAGGTGGATTCGAGGACCAGGATGTCGGCCCGCTCAGGAGGCGCCGGGTCGGGGAGGAGCGGCGTATAGGGGGCACCCAGGTCGCCGGAGAAGACGACGACCGTAGTGTTGGAATGTAATTCTTTCTTGCTCAATTCACCCGCCACCTCGCACCCCGCACCTTGTACCCTGAGTTCCGCATAGGCCGAGCCGAGGATGTGTCCCGCTTGCTGAAGACGGAGTGACACGTCCGCGCCATCCCAGGAACCGACCTTGTGCCAGGTGCCGTAGGGAAGGGGGACGAGGCGCTTTTTCATGGCCTCGATGAACCGGTCGATGAGCTTTTCGTCCCGGGTAATGCCAATTTTGACGGCATCTTCGAGGACGAGGGGTAGCAGGAGGGCCGAGGCCTCGGTGCACCAGATGGGCCCCTGGAAGCCGGCCCCCATGAGGTGGGGGATGCGGCCGCAATGGTCGATGTGGACATGGGTCAGGACCAGCCCCTGGATCCGGTCGAGCGGAAAGTTGATGAAGGGGGGGTGTTCCTTTCCCTTTCCGGCACGTGCGTCGCTTCCCTGAAGCAGGCCGCAGTCGACGAGGATACTTGCGTTTTCGGTGACGACGAGCTCGTGGCACGACCCGGTTACGCCGTATCGTCCGCCGTGGTGAATGATTTCCATGATCTCCCCCGTAAACATGGTTCGGCAATGATGAAAAATCTAATAATCAAATAACCGTGGCAAGTCAAGGGAGATCAAGGCCCGCCTGGGATAAGCCATTCGACAG
Source organism: Geobacter sp. (assembly GCF_030834625.1). Taxonomy (NCBI): domain Bacteria; kingdom Pseudomonadati; phylum Thermodesulfobacteriota; class Desulfuromonadia; order Geobacterales; family Geobacteraceae; genus Geobacter; species Geobacter sp. The sequence continues at coordinate 66,470 of NZ_JAUQXO010000055.1, read as the reverse complement.
GGGGGAGTATTTCCGGTTGACGGGCAGGGGGGGAACAGGGTACTTATCCATGTTCGTTACGCTGTATTGATCATCGTAATTTTTGGGCACGTGAGGGAGCAATGAAGCGATCCATACAATCGGCATTACTTTTTTTCATTGGAGGATTGTTCGTCGTTGCGGCAGTCTGTTGGGCGGTTGAACCCGATGGCACCGGCGACGACTACACCGGCAGCAGGTGGGAAGCTTCCGGGCCTGGCGGTGGCTATGGCGTTCCGGCCACCCCTCAAACCGGTGGGTACATAATGCAGGGAGCCCCCCTGTCGGGGAACGGGTATGGCGTTCAGGGATCCCCACAGCCCGGCGGATATGGCGTAACTGGGCCGGGGGGATATGGCGCACCTCAGGTGCCGGGTGCAACTCAATATCGGGGTGACGCCGAACAGGGGCTTCGTCTTATGGACGAAGGCAGAGAGGTGGGACAGGGGCTGAAACTTCTCCTTAAGGCGGAACCGGGCGACGGAATGGTGTCGCTTACCTGGACGGTGACCGGAGTGCGCCAGAAAGCCGAAGATATCCCTTCCCGGTTTGTGGTGCTGTACGGGACCGAACCGGGGAAGTATCTGAAGGCTGTGCCGGTGGGCGATGCTGCCAGCTTCCGGGTGCGGGAGCTGAAGAACAACCAGATCTATTACTTCAGGGTACAGGGACTTCCCGGCACTGACTCTGGCCGGCGCCAGAGGCAGGCTCTCATTTCGGAAGAGCAGAAGGTTATGCCCGTGCCGGTGGAGGAGATGGGGTCGGCACTGGAGCGGGCCTTTGCCCGCAAGAGCCCCACGCTCCTTGATAAGATCGAGCCTACCCCGGTGGACCGGACTCTCAAGCAGTTCGGTTACGACTTTTTCAGGAACAGCATAGCCAACCTGCCATCAGTGGAGAATCTTCCGGTCGGCTCCGATTATGTTATCGGGCCGGGCGATTCGCTGCGCATCGATGTCTGGGGGAGCCTCCAGGCCCGCTACGATGCTCCGGTGGACCGCAATGGCGAAGTGACCATTCCGCGGGTCGGTGCCGTCAAGGTGTGGGGGCTCACCTATGGACAGGTCAGGGAAGCCATCGACAAGGCCTTTTCCCGATACTACAAAGGGTATGAACTCAACGTCACCCTCGGCAGCCTCAGGACCATCCAGGTGTACGTGGTGGGGGAGGTTGAGGTGCCCGGGACCTATAATGTGAGTTCCCTCGCCACGGTCATCAATGCCCTTGCCGCGGCGGGGGGACCATCCAAGAACGGCAGCCTGCGGTCCATCAGAATTTCCCGCGGCGGCAAGGCGGTCCAGGAGATTGACCTCTACGATATGTTTCTGAGCGGCGACCGGAGCCGCGATATCCGCCTCGAAAACGGCGACACGATCTTCGTGCCGGTAATCGGGCCGGTGGTTGCTGTGGCGGGTGAGGTCAAGCGGCCAGGGATTTACGAGATCAAAGGGAAGTCGACCCTGCCGGGCCTGCTCTCCATGGCGGGTGGGATAACCGCTGCCGGCGATACGGGGCGGATTCAGGTGGAGCGGATCGAGGGGAACAGCACCCGAATAGTCGCCGATTACGTGACCGACGGAAAGTCGCTGGAGACGGAACTGGCGAAAGTCGAGGTACGGGACCACGACATGGTGAACGTCTTCCCGGTCCGCGAGGCGATGCGCGAGGTGGTGACACTGGCGGGGAATGTGGCGCGTCCCGGTGCCTATCAGTTCCGCAAGGGGATGCGGGTGAAGGACATCATTCCCGACGCGTCGGTTCTTATGCCCGAGTCATACCTGGAGAGTGCCGAGATTACTCGTCTCTCGCCCTCCGACTACCGGCGCGAAGTCATGACTTTCAATCTGCGGGAAGCGTTGAAGGGGAATCCGACCGACAACGTGGAGTTGCAGGAGCAGGATACGATCAAGATTTTCTCCCGGGACGAGATGGTGGAGCGTCCCAGGGTTTCGATCAGCGGGCAGGTGGTGAATCCCGGCATCTACGACTATTCCCTCCGAATGACGGTCCGGGATCTGGTGACCGCTGCCGGAAGTCCCAAGCGAAACGCCTATCTGGAGAGCGCCGAACTGACAAGGGTGGCCGTTGGCGGCAGCAGTGCAAAGGCGTCCCGCCTGGAAATCAACCTGGGCAAGGCCCTTGCCGGGGATCCGGCCCATAACCTGGTCCTGGAGCCGGAGGATGCCCTGATCGTACGCGGAATCGAGAACTGGCTTGAGGCCACCGATCGTTTCGTGACCCTGAGGGGCGAGGTGAAATTCCCCGGAACCTACTCCATTGCCAAGGGGGAACGGTTGAGCTCGGTCATCGAGCGGGCTGGCGGCTACACCGAAAAGGCTTACCTGAAGGGGGCCAAGTTCAAGCGGAAGTCGGTTCGGGACGAACAGCAGAAGCGGATGGACGAGGTGATCTCGCGGACCGAGCAGGAGATTCTCCGCAAGCAGGGGGAGCTGGCGGCGGTTGCGGCCTCCAAGGAGGAGCTCGACGCGACCCGCACGGCCCTGGAAGGGCTCCTGAAGAGTCTGACCAAGCTTAAGGAGTCCCGGGCCGAGGGGCGGGTGGTGATCAGGCTTTCCCAGCTTGATGAATTCAGAAAGTCCCCCTACGACCTGGAGCTCATGGGGGGAGACATCCTCGAGGTGCCCCAGGTTTCCAGCGTCGTGAACGTCATGGGGCAGGTCTACAACCCCACCTCCTTCGTCCACCTACCGGGCGAGGATGTGGCCCACTACCTGAAAGATGCTGGCGGCCCCACGCGGGACGGCGAAGAAGACGACATGTACGTCATCAGCGCCGACGGGTCCGTCCTCAGTCGCCAGCAGTCATCGTTCGGCATCAACTGGAGTGACTCCCAGCGCCGCTGGACCTTCGGCGGTTTCATGGCAACGGCCCTCGATCCGGGTGATACCCTGGTTGTGCCTCAGAAGCTCGAACGGATCGCCTGGATGAGGGAGATCAAGGACATCACCACGATTCTGTCGCAGATTGCCTTGGCCGCCGGGGTGATTATTGCGCTGTAGGAGAGACGCAACATGGCTGATCCGATGAGAAATGAACAGATCGTCGAAGAGGACGAGATCAACCTTCTGGAACTGTTGCAGGTGCTGGTGCGGCGAAAGCGTCTGATTATAGTGATGTGCGCTGTCGCCGCACTCCTTTCGGTGGCATACAGTCTTACCCTTCCCAATATTTATACGGCCACCGCGCGGGTGCTCCCCCCCCAGAAAGACGGGGGTGGCGGCCTGTCGGCCATGCTGGGTCAGGCAGGGGCACTTGCCGGGCTGGCAGGCGTCGGGGGGCTTGGTGGCGGGGCAGATCTCTATGTGGGAATTCTGAAAAGCCGTTCGGTTGCCGATGCGGTGATCAAAAAGCTCGACCTTCAGAAAGAACTGAAGACCAAGACCCCCGATGAATCACGGGCGGCATTGCAGGGGATGGTAAAGATTCAGGCGGGCAAGGACGGGATTATTTCGGTGGCTGCTGACAGCAATAATCCTCAACTGGCGGCTCGACTGGCTAATACGTTCGTTGATGAGCTGGGAAAGAAAAGTGTCGAACTGAATCTGACAAAAGCCGGAACGGAACGGATTTTTCTGGAGAAGCGGCTTGACGTGGTAAGGACCGATCTCAAGAAGGCGGAAGAGGCGATCCGGGGATTCCAGGAGAAGAACCGGGCTTTCAAGGTTGACGCCCAGGCCACTGCCACGATCGAAGGAGCTGCGAAACTCAAGGCAGAGATCGTCTCGAAAGAGGTGCAGCTTGCCTCGCTGCGTAGTTTCCAGACCAACGAGAACCCCGAAGTGAAGGCCGTTGAGGCTGCCCTTGCCAAGCTCAGGGGGCAATTGGGCGCCCTCACCGGAGGGGGAAGAAGCAACGACCTGATGCTGTCTGCCGGTTCCATGCCGGGCCTGGGGCTTGAGTACGTGAGACTCATGCGTGAGGTGAAGACCCAGGAGGCCATTTTCGAGCAACTGACCAAACAGTACGAGATGGCCAAGCTGGGAGAGGCTAAGGACTCTTCTTCGATTCAGGTGCTCGACGAGGCAGTTGTTCCCCAACAGAAGAGCAAGCCCAAGCGGTCCCTGATCGTTATCCTGTCGACGGTCACGGCGTTTTTTGTGGGGATTTTCATTGCGTTCTTTCAGGAATATACCCAGAAAATGAGCGACGAGGACCGAAACCGGTGGAACGAGATCAGGGAATCTCTCTCGCTGTCCCGTGCCCGGCGCGATTGACCGGTGTGAGGCGATATGCGTTGAATGAAAACCGCATGAACGATAGTGCCAAGAAATTCCCTTTCCTTCGTTTCATTCTCCTTGCGGGTTGGGGGGGGGCCATCCTCTGGCTCTCCCTTGATCCGGCGCCGCCGCAGCCCTCCATGGGGCCCTTTGCGTGGGACAAATTCCAGCACGCCACTGCCTATGGGCTCCTGGCCCTGCTGTGGGGAAATTTTCTGGTGACGTACCGCCACTGCCGCCGTCGCTGCTGGCTCATGGCTTTTGCGGGGTCCGTCGTGTTCGGCGCCCTCCTGGAGATGGCTCAGGGAGTCCTGACTACCGCCAGGAGCGCCGAGTTCGGCGACCTTATGGCTGATGCGGTGGGGGCAGGTGCCGTGAGCCTCGCGGCAGCGGTCTGGAGTGCGAGAAGGATGTCCTTGGCTTTTGTCGTGGCCTTGACGCTTCTTTCGGGGACACAGGGGGCCCATGCTGCTGACAACGGCGGGGTGGGCGCCTTTGTGAGCGATGAGGCCGTGACGCTTCGCGATGAGGCTGGGGAGTTTCTCGCCGCTCCCTTCCGGACCGACAACAGCGCCATTTGGGGTACACTGGCCGTTGCCGGAGCAGTGGGTGTCACCTCCCTCTATGACGACGACATCCGGGACGAAGTACGGCGGAGCAGGGGAAGGACCCTTGATCGGGCTACCGATGCGGGGAACATCGTCGGCCATCCCCTTCTTCACCTGGGGGTCGCCGGCGCCGTCTGGGGCGGAGGGCTCCTCGCCGATTCCCCCCGGTGGCGCGACACGGGGCTCATGATGGGTGAGGCGGCGGTCATTGCCGATGCCGCCACCTTTGTCCTGAAACAGTCCGTCGGCCGTGCCCGTCCCCTTACGGGGAGCGGCAAGGGGAGTTTCCGGCCGTTCCAGTTCGAGTCCGATTTCGATTCATTCCCGTCCATGCACACGGCCAGCTCCTTTGCCATGGCCTCGGTCCTCACCCGGACGTCGGGGAGTGTGACGGTGGGGGTCCTTTCATACGCCACTGCCGCCTTCGTGGGTTTTTCGCGCATGTACGACGACAGGCACTGGGCCACTGATGTGCTGCTGGGCGCCGCCATCGGCGAGCTTGCCGGCCGGGTGGTCACGAACCATTACGCACGGAAGGGGAGCGTGGCGGTGGTTCCGTCGGTAAGCGGCTCGTCGGCTGGCCTGGCGCTGGTCAAAAAATTCTAGGAAGCCGGTCCCGGAGGTTTAGGTATGCTTTCCGCAGTCATTTTCGATTTTGACGGCATCATTGTCGATACCGAGCCCCTCCACTACCGGGCTTTTCAGGCGATTCTGGAGCCCCTGGGGCTCGGGTACGCCTGGGAGGAGTACGTGAACCTCTACATGGGATTCGACGACCGCGATGCCTTCCGCGAGGCGTTCAGGGTGCACGGCAGGACGCTGGGCGACCATGAGCTGGAGCAGCTTATCGACCGCAAGGCCGCGGCGTTCCAGGATATTATCTCCGACGGCGTCGCCCCCTATCCCGGCGTCGTCGAACTCATCATCTCCATCAACGGCACGCTGCCTCTGGCGCTCTGCAGCGGAGCCCTGCGAAGCGATATCCTGCCCATTCTGGCGGGGCTCGGCCTCTTGGATGCCTTTGACGTGATGGTTACCGCCGAAGAGGTGAGCGCCAGCAAGCCTGACCCTGCAAGCTATGCCCTTGCCGTGGAGCGGCTCGCCTCGGTTTTCCCCGATCAGGGGATTCTTCCCGCCCGCTGTATCGCCATCGAGGATACTCCTGCCGGTATCGCCTCGGCCACCGGCGCCGGTATTCCCGTTATCGCGGTCACCAACAGCTATCCCGCCGAAAAGCTCGTCGCGGCGCGCAGGGTGGTGGACTCCCTTGCGGGGCTTACCGTGGCGGATCTCGCTGGTTCAGTTGCCCGGTAGCAAGGGAGCGATGTGGTTACTGCATAGTTCGATCTCGTCATTTTCTGTCTTGCTGTCTCATTATCCCCCCATGCCCCTTCCCATCGAAAACATCCTGCCGCGGCTCGCGGATGCCCTTCAGGCCCAAAACGCCGTCGTGCTCCAGGCGCCGCCCGGGGCCGGCAAAACGACGCGGGTTCCCCTTGCGCTCCTGGACGCCCCCTGGCTCCAGGGGAAGGGGATCGTCATGCTCGAGCCGCGCCGTCTGGCCGCCACCAACGCTGCCCGCTGGATGGCGTCCACCCTTGGCGAGGAGGTGGGGGGGACTGTTGGCTACACCATCCGCTTTGACCGGAGAGTGTCGCGGCGTACCCGGGTGGAGGTGGTGACCGAGGGGGTTCTCACCCGCCGCCTCCAGGCTGACCCGCTTCTCGACGGGGTAGGTGCGGTGATCTTCGACGAGTTCCACGAGCGGAGCATCCACGCCGACCTGGCCCTGGCCCTCTGCCGCGATGTGCAGCAGGGGCTGCGGGAGGAGCTGCGGATCATTGTCATGTCGGCGACCCTCGATGCCGCTCCGGTGGCCGATCTTCTCGGCGGCGCCCCCGTCATTGCGAGCGAGGGGCGGAGTTTCCCCGTGGATGTCCGCTACCTCCCCGAGGAGCCCCGCGACGACCTCCCTGCCGCGGTCTCCCACGCCGTCCGCACTGCCCTTGCCGCCACGGAGGGGGACATTCTTGCCTTTCTGCCGGGGGCGGGGGAGATTCGCCGCTGCCGGCACCTGCTTGAGGAGGGGGGGCCGCTCCCCTCCTCACCCCTCATCACCCCCCTCTACGGCGATCTCCCCTTTGCCGAGCAGGAGCGGGCCATTATCCCTGGCGAGCGGCGCAAGGTGGTGCTCGCCACCAACATCGCCGAGACAAGCCTCACCATCGAAGGAGTGCGGGTGATCATCGACAGCGGCTTCTGCCGGCGGCTTCGCTTTGATCCCGCGTCGGGCCTGGACCGGCTCGCGACGGAGCGGATATCGGCCGCTTCTGCCACCCAGCGGACGGGGCGAGCCGGCCGGCTCGGGCCGGGCATCTGCTACCGCCTCTGGACAGACCACGCCCAGCGGAGTCTCATTCCCGCCGACCCCCCCGAGATCACGATCTCCGACCTGGCGCCGGTGGCCCTGGATCTGGCTGCCTGGGGGGTGGCCGACCCCCTGTCCCTCTCGTGGCTCACCCCCCCTCCCAAAGCTTCTTTCGAGGAGGCACGCCAGCTTCTCGTACAGCTCGAAGCCCTTGACCGCAACGGCATGATCACCGATGTCGGCCGACGGATGGCGGAGCTTCCGGTCCATCCCCGGCTTGCCCACATGCTCGTCCGAGCCGTAGGGAGGGGCTTTGGCCCCCTTGCCTGCGACGTGGCGGCGATAATGTCGGAGCGCGACATCGTGAAGGCTTCCGGCGTATCCGTTGCGGAGCGGAGTGAGAGCGATATGTTCGTTCGGGTGGAGGCGCTGGAGGGGTGGCGGTCGGGACGGCGCGCCGCCGGGGTCGATGCCGCAGCCTGCCGCGCCGTTGACCGCTCTGCCCAGCACCTGCGCCGGTTGCTCAATCAGGGGAAGGGAGATGCCCGTGACGCCGCGGATGCCGATACAGTGGGACTCCTTCTGGCCTGGGCCTACCCTGACCGGATCGCGCTGTGCCGCGGCGATGACGGACGACGGTATCTTCTCGCCGGCGGACGCGGGGCGCTTCTTTCCGAGCGAAGCTCGGTTCATGACGAGCCGCTTCTGGTGGCCCACGTGGTTGAGCGGGGCGAGCGGGGAGACGACCTGATCCGCCAGGCGAGCGTCCTGGCCCGGGAAATTTTCAGGAGGGAGTTCGCCGCCGGCATCGTGAGGCAGCGGACTGTCTCCTGGAATGATCGGGAGGGGAGGGTGACAAGCCAGGAGGAAGAGCGGTTCGGCGCCCTCGTGCTGGCGAGCAGGCCCGCCGCTGCCACTGCCGATGAGGTCCGGAGCGCCCTGGTCGAGGGGATCGTGAAAGGGCCCGGGCTGTCGGTTCTCCGCTGGTCAGCGGCCGCGCGCCGGTTCAGGGCGCGGGTGCGGCTCATGGCCCGCCTGTTCCCCGAGGAGGGGTGGCCCGATCTTTCCGGCGAGACCCTCCTGGCAACCCTCGGCGACTGGCTCGGGCCCCACCTGGACGGGGTCAGGCGTCTTGCCGACGTGGCCTCGGTCGATCTCCTGCAGCCCCTTCAGGCGCTCCTTCCCTGGAACATGCTCCGCCGCCTGGATGAAGGGGCGCCGACGCATCTTGTCGTCCCAAGCGGCTCGCGGGTCCCCCTCGACTACGGGGACGACGGGACACCGGCCCTGGCGGTGAAGCTTCAGGAGATGTTCGGTCTTGCCGATACACCCACGGTGGCGTGGGGGAGGGTGCCGGTTGTTGTACATCTCCTGTCGCCGGCCGGGCGTCCCCTCCAGGTGACCGCCGATCTGCGAGGCTTCTGGAATGGCGCCTACCAGGAGGTGAAAAAGGAGATGCGCGGGCGCTACCCGAGGCATCCCTGGCCCGATGACCCGTGGAGTGCCGTCCCGACGCGCAGGACGAAGGGGCGTATGTAGTGAGCTGGTGAGTTGGTTTACGGGATGTTGCTGAAATAGAGGGTGCCGTCCGCCTGGACGATCCGGCGAATGGCATCGGCCGTGCGGCGGCTGCCGGCGCTCCCCGCGGCCGGTCCCCCCGCAAGGAAGGTGGAGGTGATGTTGGTGTCGCCCCGCCACGCCTCGAAGTGGAGGTGGGGGCCCGTCGAGCGTCCCGTGGAGCCCGAGAGGGCAATGGGAGAGCTGCCGTCAACCTCGTCCCCTTCCGCCACCAGGTTGACTGAATTATGGGCATAGAGGGTTATGGTGCCGTCTCCGTGGTCCACTATGACCATGTTGCCGTAGCCGCCGCGCACCCCGGCGAAGCTCACCCTTCCCGGCGCCACCGGCCGGACCGCGGTTCCTTCGGCAACGGCGATGTCGATTCCGTGGTGTTCGCGCAGGGTGCCGTTGATGGGATCGTGGCGCAGCCCCACCAGGGAGGAGATCCTCCCCTGGACCGGGAGGGAGGGGGAAAGCGCGGGCGTTGATGCCAGCGAAGGCTTCGCGCCGATGCCGGTGGCGGTCAGATGCCCCGGGATGCTCCTTTTTCCGCTGCGGCGGGCGGCAGACCGCTCCTTCATGACCAGTGTCGCGCCGTTTTTCCCGGGGGCGTCGGTAAAGCAGACCACCCCCTCTTCATCCACGTAGCGATAGATGTCGGCGAGCCCTTCCCGGGGGAGGGCGATAACGAGAGCAGCGATTATGATGGTGTTTATTCTCATGGTCTGGACTCACCGGTACTATACCTATCGGCATCCCGGCCCGCAAGCTTGAGGAGAGAGTTTCTTTCTTTGCGTGCCTCTGTTTTGTGCATCGGGATTCAGTTTGTGCCTTGTTTTTAGGCTGATGTTTTGCCGTCAGCGGGGTCCGAGAGTTGTATTGTCTGGCAACATGTTATAATTGCTGTGCTAATCACCTCGTTTCGTTTTGGGCAAAGTATTTGCTTTGCCCATGACATCACCGGCAGGCAAGGTCCCCCTGGAATCTTGCTTTTAAACCCCGACACACCTATAATCGGCCCGTTTTAAACTATTTCCAAGAGGGGGTACTGTGCCTTGAAAAAAGTCGAAGCGATCATAAAGCCGTTCAAGCTGGACGAGGTCAAGGAGGCCCTGAACGAGATCGGCATCCAGGGGATTACGGTTGCCGAGGTGAAGGGGTTCGGCAGGCAGAAAGGGCACACTGAGCTCTACCGCGGCGCTGAATACGTGGTTGATTTCATTCCCAAGATCAAGATGGAGATCATTGTCAGCGATGACATTGTCGGAAAGGTCGTGGAGACCATCGAGCAGGCAGCCAAGACCGGGCGTATCGGTGACGGCAAGATTTTCGTGACGGCGGTGGAGGAAGTTATCCGCATCCGCACCGGAGAACGGGGCGAGGACGCGCTGTAGCGCCTTATTAATACAAAACTAGCAGTTACCACGAAAGGAGACGTGTAGATGACACCTCAAGAAGTAGTAAGCTTCGCCAAGGAAAACGGCGCTCTGATGGTTGATTTCAAATTCATGGACTTTGTCGGGACGTGGCAGCATATTTCCGTGCCCATTACGGAGTTCAGCGAGGATACCTTCGAGGAGGGGCAGGGGTTCGATGGCTCTTCCATCCGCGGCTGGCAGCCGATTCATGCTTCAGACATGATTCTTCTTCCCGATCCTGAAACGGCGAAGATGGACCCCTTTGTGGCGGTTCCGACCCTGTCGCTGATCTGCAACGTTTTCGATCCGATCACCAAGGAAGACTACTCCCGCGATCCCCGCAACATCGCCCGCAAGGCCGAGGCGTACCTGAAGTCCACCGGCATCGGCGATACCGCCTTCTTCGGCCCCGAGGCCGAGTTCTTCATCTTTGACGAAGTCCGCTACGACTCCAGCGCCAACCAGTCCTTCTACATGGTCGACTCCGTGGAGGGAGCCTGGAACACCGGCCGCGAGGAGTTCCCGAACCTGGGCTACAAGCCGCGCCACAAGGAGGGCTACTTCCCCCTCTCTCCCACCGATTCCCAGAATGATCTCCGCAACGAGATGGTGATGGAGCTCCAGAAGGTCGGTATCCGGGTCGAGTGCCAGCACCACGAAGTTGCCTCCGGCGGCCAGGCCGAGATCGACATGCGCTTCTCCTCCCTGGTGGACATGGCCGACCAGCTCCAGTGGTTCAAGTACGTCATCAAGAACGTTGCCAACAGAAACAGCAAGACCGTTACCTTCATGCCAAAGCCCCTTTACGGCGACAACGGTTCCGGCATGCACTGCCACATGTCCATCTGGAAGGCTGGTCAGAACCTCTTCGCCGGCGACAAGTACGGTGGGCTCTCCCAGATGGCTCTCTGGTACATCGGCGGCATCATCAAGCACGCCAAGGCCCTCTGCGCCATCACCAACCCGACCACCAACTCCTACAAACGTCTGGTGCCGGGCTTCGAGGCTCCGGTGAACATGGCATACTCCAGCCGCAACCGCTCGGCTTCCATCCGGATCCCGATGCTCTCTTCCAACCCGAAGGCCAAGCGGATCGAGTACCGGACTCCCGACCCCTCCTGCAACGGTTACCTTGCCTTCGCCGCCATGCTCATGGCAGGCCTCGACGGCATCGAGAACAAGATCGATCCGGGGCAGCCGCTTGACAAGGACATCTACGGTCTTTCCCCCGAAGAGCTCAAGGACATCCCGTCGGCTCCGGGGAGCCTTGAGGAGGCCCTCAACGCCCTCAAGGACGACCACGAGTTCCTCCTGAAGGGTGACGTCTTCACCCCCGACGTCATCGAGAAATGGATCGAATACAAGACCGAGGCCGAAGTCAACCCGGTCCGGATGCGCCCGGTTCCCATCGAGTTCGCCCTCTACTACGACATCTAGGCCGTTCGTCACCACGGCGCCAACACGGAAAGGCGGGAGCGATCCCGCCTTTCTCTTTTGCCCTGTTTCCCCGTATCCCGAAGCCAAACCGTTCTTGACTTTCCGCAGCCGTTCCGGCTACTATGCTCCGTTATGACACGCCAAACCAGGCAAATTCACGTAGGAAACGTCCCCGTCGGCGGGGGAGCCCCCTGCTCGGTGCAGTCCATGTGCAGCGCCGACACCCGCGACGTGGCAGCCACCCTCGACCAGATTCGGGCCTTGGCTTCCGCCGGCTGCGAGATTGTCCGCTGCGCCGTCCCCGACATGGCGGCCGCCGAAGCATTGGGCGAGATCAAGGGGCAGAGCCCGATCCCGGTCATTGCCGACATCCACTTCGACTACCGCCTCGCCCTGAGGGTTCTTGAAGGGGGGATCGACGGCCTGCGCCTCAACCCCGGCAACATCGGCGAGCGGTGGAAGGTGGAGGAAGTAGTGAAGGCAGCCCGGGAGCGCCTCGTGCCGATCCGGATCGGCGTCAATGCCGGCTCCCTGGAGAAGGAACTCCTCGAAAAGTACGGCCACCCCACCGCCGAGGCAATGGCGGAGTCGGCCCTGGGCCACGTCCGCATCCTCGAAGAGATCGGCTACGATCAGATCAAGATTTCCCTCAAGGCTTCCGACGTCATGAAGACCGTCGAAGCCTACCGGCTCCTGGCCCAACAGGTCGATTACCCCCTCCACATCGGCATAACCGAAGCGGGCACCATCTTCTCCGGCACCATAAAGTCATCGGTCGGGCTCGGCATCCTGCTTGCCGACGGCATCGGCGACACCATGCGGGTATCGCTCACCGGCGACCCGGTGGACGAGGTGCGGGTCGGCTTCGAGATCCTCAAGGCTTTGGGGCTGCGGCAGCGGGGAATCAATTTTGTTTCCTGCCCCACCTGCGGCCGGTGCCAGATCAACCTGATCGGCGTGGCCGAAGAGGTGGAGAACCGTCTTGCCGCCATCGATGCCCACCTCACCGTTGCGGTCATGGGGTGCGTGGTGAACGGTCCGGGCGAGGCCCGGGAGGCCGACGTGGGGATCGCCGGAGGCCGGGGCGAAGGGCTTCTCTTCCGCCACGGCGAGATCGTCCGGAAGGTCCCCGAGGGCGAGATGGCTGATGCCCTTGTGGCCGAGGTTGAGCAGATGGCCAAGAAAAACACACACTCTTAGAGGTTCGTTAATGCGTTATTCCCAGTACTTTGTTCCCACGGTCAAGGAAACCCCTTCCGACGCCGAGGTTGTTTCCCACCAGCTCATGCTCCGGGCCGGCATGATCCGCAAGCTTGCTGCCGGCATCTACAACTATCTTCCCCTGGGGCTTCGCTCCATCCGCAAGGTGGAACAGATCGTACGTGAGGAGATGAACCGGGCCGGCGCCATCGAACTCCTCATGCCCAGCGTCCAACCGGCAGAACTCTGGCAGGAGTCGAAGCGGTGGGAGCAGTACGGCAAGGAGCTTCTCCGCTTCAAGGACAGGAAAGACGCCGAATTCTGCTTCGGCCCCACTCACGAAGAGGTGATTACCGACCTCGTCCGTCGCGAGGTGAAGAGCTACCGGCAGATGCCGCTGAATCTCTACCAGGTCCAGTCCAAGTTTCGGGACGAGATCCGTCCCCGATTCGGTCTCATGCGGGGCCGCGAGTTCATCATGAAGGACGCCTATTCCTTCGATGTGAGCTCCGAGGCGGCCGACAGCTCCTACGACAAGATGTACCAGGCCTACCGCCGCATCTTCCAGCGCTGTGGCCTCAGGTTCCGGGCCGTTGAGGCCGATACCGGTTCCATCGGCGGTTCGTCGTCCCATGAATTCATGGTGCTTGCCGATTCGGGTGAGGACGCCATCGTCTCCTGCTCCGCCTGCGAGTATGCCGCCAACGTGGAGAAGGCCGAGGCCCGGCTCTTCCCGGCCGAGCATGCCGAGCCCCGTGACCTGGAAAAGGTGGAGACTCCTCAGAAGCGGAGCGTCGAAGAGGTGACCGCTTTCCTCGGCATTCCCGCCTCGTCGCTGGTGAAAACCCTTCTCTATGTGGCCGACGGCGAGCCGGTGGCGGCCTTGGTGCGGGGTGACCACGATCTGAACGAGATCAAGCTCAAGAACCTGCTGGGGTGTGAAGAGCTGGAGATGGCCGGGGAGGATGTCGTGGAGCGGGTGACTGGCGCCCCCGTCGGCTTCGCCGGTCCCGTGGGGCTGAAGATCAGGATCGTCGCCGACCTGGCAGTCCAGGGAATGAAAAACTTCGTCGCCGGCGGTAACGCCCGCGATCTCCATTTCAAAAACGTGGACATTGGCCGTGATTTCAAGCCGGCACGCATTGCCGACATTCGCAATGTGGTCCACGGCGACCCCTGTCCCCGTTGCGAGGGGGGGCACCTGGAGATGTGGCGCGGCATCGAGGTGGGGCACGTCTTCAAGCTCGGGACCAAGTACTCCGAGGCCCTCCGGGCCACCTACCTGGATGCCGACGGCAAGGAGCAGGTCATCTTTATGGGGTGCTACGGCATCGGCATCAGCCGGACCGTGGCTGCTTGCATCGAGCAGAACCACGACGCCGACGGCATCATCTTTCCGATCCCCATTGCCCCGTTCCACTGCATCATCTCGGCGGTCAGCACCAAGGATGCGGAGGTCTTGGCTGCGTGCGAAGAGCTCTACCGCACCCTCGCCGCCGCCGGTGTAGAGGTCCTCTTCGACGACCGCGACGAGCGTCCCGGCTCCAAGTTCAAGGACGCCGACCTCATCGGCATTCCGCTGCGGCTGGTTGTCGGGAGCAAGAACCTGGCAGAGGGGAAGGTGGAGCTCAAGGTCCGCAAAGGGGGCGATGTTTCCCTCCTGCCGCTGTCCGAGGCGGTGGAAAGGGTCAAGGCACTGGTCGTCGCGGCCCTCAACCAGTAACTATCCAAGGAGACACTGCACGCAATGACAAGAGACCAGGCCCGCGAAAAGGTCATCTTTGCCCTCGACACCGGAGAATTCGCCCATGTCCAGTACTGGGCCGAAACCCTTGCCGACAAGGTCGGGATGTTCAAGGTCGGCAAACAACTCTTCACCGCCTGCGGACCCGCCGCGGTCCGTATGATTCAGAAGATTGGCGGCGAGGTTTTCCTCGACCTCAAGTTCCACGATATTCCCAATACCGTTGCCATGGCATCGGTGGAAGCGGCCCGCATGGGAGTTAAGCTATTCAACCTCCACGCTCTCGGCGGTTACGAGATGATGGCAACAACGGTGGAGGCCCTTGACAGGGAATTCAAGGGCGAAAAACGGGCGAAGGTTCTTGCTGTCACCATCCTTACCTCGTCTACGGAGGAAACCCTGCGGGATGTGGGGATTGAGCACGCCGTCCCCGAGATGGTTGTAAAGCTCGCAATTCTTGCCAAAAAGGCCGGCATCGACGGTGTCGTCGCTTCGCCCCGGGAGATTCCCCTTATCCGCGAGGCGTGCGGGAACGATTTCCTCATCGTGACCCCCGGCGTTCGACCGTCGTTCGCGGCTCTCAACGACCAGAAGCGGGTCATGACCCCGGTCGAGGCGGTGCAGGCAGGGAGCGACTATCTGGTCATCGGCCGTCCCATCGGCGACGCACCGGATCCGGCTGCTGCAGCCGAGTTGATTCTCGACGAAATCGTCGCCGGCTGAGCCGGTTGGAAAGGGCACGTGTGAAAGAAGAAATCCTCTACGGGATAAACAGTGTCATAGAGGCCCTGCGCGGCAAGCGGAGGGCCTTTGAGCTTTTTGTCTCCCGGGATGCCAATGATCGCCGCATGGAGAAACTCCTGAAGCTCGCCGCCGAGAAGGGAGTGCCGGTCAGAAGCCGTGACAAGCGCGATATCGGCCGCCTCTGCGGCTCCGAGCATCACCAGGGTGTGGCCCTCAGGCTGGAGGGGTTCCCCTACTCCGAGGTGGCCGATATCGTCTCCTCGTGGCGCGAGTCCGGGGAGAGCGGGCTCATCCTTGCCCTTGACGGGGTACAGGACCCCCACAACCTGGGTGCCCTCATCCGGAGCGCCGCCTGTGCCGGCGCCCATGGCGTCATCATCCCCAAGGATCGTGCCGCTCGTGTAACTGCCACGGTAGAAAAGAGTGCCGCCGGTGCAGCCGAAACCATACCTGTCGCCCAGGTTACCAATCTGGCCCTGGCCCTCGACGAGCTAAAAAAGGTCGGCTTCTGGATCTATGGCACGGCCGATAGCGCCGCCTCTCCCTTGTATGGTAATGATCTGACCGGAAATGTCGTCGTTGTGATCGGCGGGGAAGGAGAGGGAGTAAGACCTCTGGTGCGGAAGAAGTGCGATTTTCTCGTTGCTATCCCGCTCCGAGGGGGTGTCAGTTCCCTAAATGCCTCGGTTGCGGGTGGGGTTGTTCTCTTTGAGGTGCTTCGACAGAGACTTGCAGTAAAGCAATAAAACTGAAAAGGGCCTCAGCATCCGTGCTGAAAGCCCCTTGATTATTAATTGGTGCGAAGGTCGGGACCAAATATCAGGCGTAACAACTCAATATTATTAATGTTAATTGGTTGTGATTTTTACTGGTACCGTCATAACTGCCGCCAAAATATAACACCTTCACCCTGCTCCAACGTCTGCATTGCCGAAGACGGTTGTTAACCATTTCCGTTAACCAAGTTGACCCATATGGTTAACCAGAGTGAAATCAAAAACGCAACCCGCCACACCCTGCCGACGAGAGGCCCGTCAGCCTTTACCTTGTCAAACCTTTCCCTCCCTCGAATCCCTTGATTTTCATAGTCTGGCGTGTTCGCTTCGATCATCATATTTCCACCCCTCCCCCTTGGCATAAAAGGCATAAAAGGTTCAAAAGCCTATTCATGCGGGTTTACGGATTGTAGGGCAATGGCATAAAAGGTTCAAAAGCCTACCAGAGCGGGTTTACAGCGCATGGCCCATGCTTTCCTCGATCTTCTATGCCTGGCGGGTCCGCTTTGATCCATTATTTTTTTACCCCTTCCTCTTGGCATAAAAGGCATAAAAGGTTCAAAAGCCTATTCATGCGGGTTTGCGCATATCCCCCCCGCGTCATCTGCGGTTTCCCTGTTTTTCTGACTTGGAGAGTCGGCTTCGGTCATCACATTCCCGGCCTTCGCCTTATACTTGGAATCTTTCAACGGAAACCCTCCCAGGAGCGCCCCAACATCTGCGGCGCTGCGGTCCAAAAAAGCCATGACTCCACCCCCCTTCGTTCCCATCTACTGAGAAAGGCCGCTACCCTCAAGAGGTAGCGGCCTTTCCCGTTTAGCCGATGGTTACCACGTTGCCTGATTTTTATTAAAGAACTCCCCGCCCGATAGAATGTTACCCGCCACATTCATAGTCTTGCTGATACCTTCCCCAATGTTGTTCCCGGTCTGGTTCCACTGGTTGTAACGGACATCGCCCAGGGCACGGGTCCCGGCGGCCTGATTGCTCCCCAGTTTGCCCCAGAGGTTCGAGAGGTTCGCCCCCAGGTTCTGTTTTGAGGATGCCAGTGCGTCAACCCCCTTGCTCCCCACATTCATCAGGTCGCCCAGGCGGGTGTAACGGGTGTTGTCAACGTTCATTCCCCGACTGAAGTCATCGGCGTAACTGCTTGCCAACTCACCATAACGGGTGTTGAGGTCGCTCAGGCGCGTCTGCTTTGCCGCCTCGTTTCTGTCCCACAAGCCCTGAACCATCTTGTTCTGAAGGTCGTTCGTCCCCTCGGCCACGGCCCGGCCAGAGAAGTATTTACCACGGGCGGCAAGCTGCTGGTTGAGGTTGCGCTGGGCCAGGTCGGCAAGGTAGGTGTAGGACGGGTCCGCCGTTACCTTCTGATTCAGGATCGCGGACGCTTCGGCGTTGCGGTCTGACAGTGCCCCTCGTATCTGGTTGCCGGTGGCCATGGGGTCAAGGGCGTTCAAATAGCTGCCGGAGCCAAGGACGGCGTTCTGGAACTCCGGCAGGGCAAGCTTCGACAATTCGACATAGGGCTGGTAAAGGCCGAAGCTCTCCCCATAATTCTTGGTAAGGGCGTCTGCCCCCTTCTGGTAATAGGCCCGTTCCGATTCCAGTGCGTTCTTGTACTCGTTTTTCTGCGCGTTGCCACCGAAAAAACTTCCTACACCTTTGACAATATCGCCCATTTTCAAACTCCTTTCAGTCATCTCGACTGTGCTTTATTCCCTCCCCCCCATGGAGAGGGGATTGAAACCCGATCACCACCCGGCGAGCCTCGCTTATGGCCCCGTTCACCCCGGCCGCATCCCGCCGAGAATAGGAATCATCCACGGCAACCATTGCCGCCTGAAGTCGCCGCCACTCTTCAGCCCGGCGCACCTTCACCCTGTCCCATCCTCCGGGAACCTGAACCGCCGAAACCTCCTTGACTAGCCGCTGTATCTCGACAGCCGCGCGGCCGGTGTCGAACGGTTCAGCCGTCCCGCTCCCGGCCGCCGGCGGTGCCTCCTTCTTCAAGTACCGTTTCCACTCCATCATTTCAGCAACTCCGGGTTCACCGCGTACAGTATTTGCGGCCGTCCCGCTGTTTTCCGCTTGCATGGTTCACTTATCATGTGGCGTTCCGTCAGAACCTTCAGAGCCCTTTCGAGCTGTCCCCCGTTCCGGAAGCGTCGCAACTCCTTGTAAACGTCATTCTGCCTGAATCCCCGCTCTCCCTTCGCCTTGATCCAGGCCAACACCGTCTTTGCATCGTCAAGACTTGGATCGTCCGCCATGAGGTTAAAGGCCGCCCGTGCGTGGCTTATCAGAATCTCGCACAGGTTCAGCGCCCGTTCAACCGTCCCCATCCCGATTGCGGAAACTTCCGCCCCGTGCTCGACAACATGGAGCAACCCGGCAACCCGCAAGGCCGCGCCGGGTAGCTTGCTGGTCCAGTCCTGGAAGTGGTAAAACTCCCCCTCCGGCCCCTGGTTATCCTCAATATACTGGGAGAACGCTTGCCAGGCCGGAAGGGCATCACCGGACAGGGTGAGAATGCGCGGCCGCTCTTGCCCCTTCTCGTCATGTTCCGGACCTATGGCGAGTAGCCCCTTGATCCCGGCGACATAAGCGGCCTTGACCGATTCCGGGACCGGCGCGCGCCTGGTTACGTCCCGCCCCCCTATGGTGCTTTTCGGGAGGCAGTACAGGAACCGGGCAAGGGTGCCGTTGCCCCGAAACCGCGCCTTGTTCCCCTGTGCAAGCTGGCTTACCACGTCCGGTTGAACTGTGAGACCGAACGTCAGCGCCGGACGCTGCAACGTCACACTCCGCCCTTGACGATCCACACGGACAGCCGCCCCCGCGTGGCCCTGAAGAAATACGTTGAGGTTTGCCCGGCCGCTACTGTAGAGCCCGGCCATTACCTCAAAAATGCCCCCTTCGTCGGAAAGAAGCGCCATACGCTCCCCATGCTCCGAAAGAAGGGCCTGCAACCTCTCCGGCGTGACGTCATCGGTCCAGAGGCGCGGGGCTATCAGTTCATCGGGCATCTCGTTTTCTGTCTGGTCGATCTGCCTGAAAATCTCGCCACACTCGGCACTTCCGGCTAGCTTTGCCGCCTTCGCCTTCAACTGGTCAATGGTCTTCTGTCCCACGTCCCGCCGGTTCTTGATTTTCTTGATCTCCGGCCCCAACCGGCGCAGTTCGTCCCGCTCCCAATCAGACAGAACACCCGTGAAGGCATTACGGACGGCCGTCTTGCGGTTGCCAGGGTCAAGAGCCGTGACCGTCCAGACGCTTAGAGGCTCCACATAGTCATCACCATAGGGGGAAACCTCAAACCGCCGTTGCAAACAGGCCGCGACGGTGGCAAGAGCGAACATGACCGACAGCCCCGGCGGCGTCTGTGTCGAATCGGCAACCGCCCTTGCATAGTCGCCAAGCCAGACCGGCAGGAGCCCCGCCGAAATGTCCGGCGTCTCCACGTCGCAGAAATGGAGCGGTTCAGGCCATTCCCACTCCGTTTCATCCTTTACGGCTTCCGGCGTCGCTTCCGGTTCCTGGTCCGGCCGTGTCTCACTTGCGGGGGCTTCAGGATCAACAACCGGCGCGGCCCCCTTGATGATCTCCCGCACTCGGTCCAGCCCCTCCAGACGGTGCAAATCGTTCATGTCCGTGGGCTTCTCGCTCGTATCCTGGAACACCGGCACGGCCAGGAACCCGCCGACAGCCCGCGCCGCTTCCGTGCCCTTAGTTACTCCCGCGTTCACCTCGGAGAACTGATCATTGTCGGCCGCAATGATAATCTTGATCCCCGGTCGCTTCAACCGCACCACCTCGGCAACCGGCTTCAGGTTGCCAGCATCGAAGGCCGCCAGAACGCAATGGCCGGTAGCCTGGTGGATACTGGCGGCCGTGGCGTACCCCTCGGCAATCACTACCGTGTCACCCTTCGCCTTGCCCATGGTGCAGAAATGCCCGTGCTTGTTGGTGCCGGTCTTGAACTTCTTGGATCCGTCAGGGGAGATGAATTGTAGACCGTGGAGGGTGCCGCCGATATCCTTGACCGGCACAAGCAGAGAATCCTTGAAGGCCCTGAGTCCGTAGGCGTTCACCCCCTTCCGCTGGAGATAGGGGTTACTGTTGGTGGCTTCTTTCGCCTTCGCCCAGGCATCGGCACACCATGCCCGGCACTCGGCATGAACCCGTTTGCGCTCTTCTTCTTGTTGCCGGCGCGCCGCTGCCATCTTTGCCGCGAACTTGGCCTTCTCTTCGGGGCTCATGGTTCCGCCGTTCTGGTAGCACCACGTTTCATTGATTCCGAGTTTCCAGCTTCCGAAACTCCCGGCTATTGGTTCATCGGCGTGAAGAACGTAAAAACCGTTTTCACTCTTCGCCCTGTCGCCAGGGACGGTAAAACGTTGCAACTTGCCATCGGCCACGATCTCCGGCGGGGGCTCAATTCCCCTGTCTCGCATGGCTGAACGGAAGGCTTCAATATGATCCATAAGTAAGCGGCCTCACTTCGTGGCGTTTGGATAGTTCACGGCAAGATATCGGGTATACTTCTCCCGGCGGGTCCGGATACCCATAATCCTGAACCCTTGCCCTGAAAGGGCTTTCAAGAGTGACTCTCTTCGATGTTCTTCGACGATACGGCGTTGAACGGCCGTTACAGGCGGGGTTTTCATGGTCATTCCCTCTCTCTGTCATCTCGACAGTGATGTCTTACGGCTATTGGTGGCTGTCTTGATTTACAGGCTCGTTTTTCTTCTCCAGATAGGAAAGCACGGAAGATTCAGACCACACCGTGACGCGTGGCCCCAATTTCAACGGAGACGGGAACAGGCCTTGTTTTACCCAGGCCCAAATGGTGGACTTTGCAGCGGGGATCATGGGAGGGACGGGGGGGTCTGCCTTCGGGTTGCCCACAAGGTCAGACATACGCAGATAGCGCGTTTTCATGGTGATTGTCTCCTTTGCACGGTAGCGTTGTTTTCATGCAAAGAGACATTACAGGGACATTGCAGACATTGCATTAAATTGAAATCGACGGATAAGGCCCTATTTCGATTTACCTGATGAGGGGGTAGAGGGGAACTTGCTAGATATTGCCGACTCTATCAGGTCCAGTGCCTTTTTTCCATGGATTACAACTTTCTGATAATCAGAACCCCAGGCAGCCAGTTCTTTCTCTGTTTTTCTTTGGTTCCCGTAAACAATACTTACAATGTCATTCCTGCAATGTCCGGAGACAATCAAGTCGTGGACCTTTAAGCAGGTTCGTATTTCTTCAATCTGGCTCTGTGACTTGCTTTGTCCCTTGCCTTTCTTGAATTGCGGTTTCTCAGACTCGGGACAATCAAGCATCATAAGTTCTTTGTGAAAACGGATATGGTTCATCACTTCTTTACAGAGCGCCCTTTCAATTTCCTCTAGGGTGGAAAACATATTGACCGTTATCAGCAGTTTGACACGATCAATCACGCTTGATTCCGTTGGGTAATCAACCACTATCGCAGGAACGTCTTGATTCTCAAGAGCAAGGCGCGCCCTGTAAACCGCCCCTGCATCCTCCCCCCTCTTGAGAAATTCAAGCCTGAGCCGTTCAAGCTCTTTTTCGTCATCCATCAACGCGCCCCCTGTAGCGCCCTGGTAAATGATCGCGGGAAACCGCCCCAGGGAAGGCGGCTTATCGTCAGGCCAAGACTATCCCGCGACTTCTCTTCAGGTCAGGCCGACGCCGGCCCCCACAACACCTGTGCCTCACAAATGGAAATCCTGCCGCCAGTAATACGGCTAGTCATGTGACAGAACAGCCGCGCCCGGTCTCCTTCCGAAGCAGCGGGAAGAAAATCAGCAATATCCTTTGCCAATTCTGAAAGAAGCTTCAACACCCTCTCTTCACCCTGATTCCGCATTTCATCCCCCTTTGTCATTTCTTGTTTGCTCGACATAACAGCCCCCCCTTTTTGTCGCGGCCTCAGTTCGCCGCCTTGTTGTCCTTCACGATCCGATAGACAGAAGCAACCCCGATACCCAGGCGACTGGCAACCTCTTCACGCGTCACCCCTTCGCCGATCAACTGCATCACTTCGACGGCCTTTGCCCGTGCCGTGGCCTTGCGCCCTTTGTAGGCTCCGGCCTCCTTGGCAATCCGTATGCCCTCCCGTTGCCGTTCCAGCATCATCTCCCGTTCAAACTGACCGATTGCCGCCAGCATGGACAACATGAGTTTTCCCGTCGGGTCTTTCGTATCAAGGTTGATATTCAGCACCTTGAAACGTACCCCTTTTTTCTCCAACGCCTCCACGATCTCAAGAAGGTGTTTCGTGCTCCGGGCTATCCGGTCCAGCTTGCAACACACAACCGTGTCACCCTCCCGGACAAAATCAAGCATGGCGGAAAGTTCCGGCCGGTCATATTGAGCGCCGGACGCCTTTTCCTGGTAAATCCTCTCACACCCGGCCGCCCTGAGCTGTTCGAGTTGCGCCGTCAAGTCTTGTTCGACCGTGCTCACCCTCGCATAACCCACTATCGCATTCATAACAGCCCCCCCCTTTATTACTATCACATACGTTTTAGATGTTTTGATAATAACCTATCAAAATCCACTTGTCAACTTATGTGATAGACTTTTTTGCAGATTTTTTGCCTATCGCTGGGGCATGGTCTATTGATAGTGAATATGTTGCGTTCGATCCCCCTGGAAGTATGCCCGTGCCGGGTCGGTTCGTGGCGGGTACCCGTGCAGCCGCGCCTATTGGCTTTTGGACCTTCTATGCCTTCTATGCCACGGGGCCAGTTCAAAGAATCCCGGCCCCCTCGCAACGTGGTTCAATAGCGGTTCACCGCCAAGTGAAGAACCGCGCCTATTGGCTTTTGAACCTTTTATGCCACTTTCTCCCCCTGGATAATCACCTGTAAACCCTTATGAATAGGCTTTTGAACCTTCTATGCCTTCTATGCCACATACGGGGATAAATGAAAACGCGGGGGAGGGACTATCGTTAAATACCTTCTTTCCTTTTGATAAAAATATTAGAAAAAACATTCAATAATATATATAGTATGTAACAATAAATACCCGCCAGACGTAGAAACCAGGCGCTTTTGTGGCCTTAATGCTTCCCCTTCATGGATACTCTCACCCGTCAGACTTCTTGAACGGCAACACCTTTGCACCCGTTTTCAACCCGTCCAGGTAATCGGCCCAGGTCTGCATCATCCTCTTGCGCTCGGCAAGGTGAGTAGTCCGGTTGTAGGCGCGCCCCAAGGGGTCTTTGACGGCGTGGGCAAGTTGCAACTCGATCCAGTCGGGCCGGAATCCCAACACTTCATCAAGGACAGTCCGGGCCATGGCGCGGAACCCGTGAGCGACGATCTCATCACGATTGAAGCCCAGGCGACGGAGAGCCGCGTTGACGGTATTTTCAGACATGGGGCGAAGAGTGGAACGGTTGCAGGGGAACGCGTAACGCCCCCGACCGGTGAGAGCGTGGAGCTCCTGGAGGATCGCCACGGCCTGAGAGGGGAGGGGGACAAGGTGAGGGAACTTCATCTTCATCTTTTCAGCGGGGATATTCCATTCTGCCGCGTCAAGGTCGATCTCCGACCACTCAGCGTGTCGGAGTTCCCCAGGACGAACAAAGAGGAGAGGGGTGAGGAGGAGAGCGCACTTGACCACAAAGGAACCCTCGAAGGTCTCCATTGCCCGGAGTAGGGGGGCAATCTGTTTCGGGTCCGTGGGGGCCGCGTGGTGACCGTTCTTCACCGGGGGGAGCGCGCCCCGCAGATCCGCCGCCGGGTCACGTTCGGCGCGGCCGGTGGCAATGGCATACCGAAAGACGTTACTGCAATGGTTCCTGACACGGTGGGCCGTATCGAGTGCCCCGCGTTCCTCCATCCGGCGAAGGACCGCCAGTAAAGCAGGGGCCTTGATCTCTGCAACGTCAACCGCGCCAAGCCACGGGAAAACCTCTTTCTCCAACCGTTGCAAGATGGTATCGGCATGGACGGCAGACCACGTTTTTGCATACTTGCCTTGCCATTCCCGCGCCACCACCTCAAAGGTGTTTGCCGACTGCTCCCCCTGTGCGGCCTTCTGAGCCTTCTTCACGTCACCAGGATCAACACCGTTAACGAGGAGCTTCTTTGCATCCTCCCGGCGTTGCCGTGCATCGGCAAGTGAAACCGCCGGGTAAGCACCGAAGGCAACCGTTTTCCGCTTGCCCCCGTACCGATAATCACACCGCCAGAGCTTCCCGCCTGTCACGGTAACGAGGAGATAGAGCCCCCCGCCGTCTGCCAGCTTGTGGTCCTTTTCCTTCGGTTTGGCTGTCTTCACCTGAACGTCTGTCAACGGCTGAATCCGCTTTGGCATTGGCGTCCCCCTTTTTGACGGTATCCACCTTTCATGGTTGACGGTATACCCTCAAAGATACCGTCAAAAAAACTGGATTTTAGTATACCGCGTTAGACGCTACCGGACAACGGATAAAGAAAAAGCCCCGATTTCTCGGGGCTTCGTGGACTATCTCGAACCTTATTGGGTTATGTGTTGGTGCCGGAGGTCGGAATCGAACCGACATGGGATTGCTCCCGGCGGATTTTGAGTCCGCTGCGTCTACCAATTTCACCACTCCGGCAAAAGTGTCCGGATTATAACCACATGTGTCGGGGAGCGTCAAGGGCAAATACCCGGATAATTTTTTCGGGAAAAATGTGTTGACACCCTTGCCGCCGTTTTGATATAAACCAAATCTCTTTTGAACGGGGCTGTAGCTCAGCTGGGAGAGCGCTTGAATGGCATTCAAGAGGTCGTCAGTTCGATCCTGATCAGCTCCACCAAAACATTGAGGGGTTGGCCGAAAGGCCAACCCCTTTTTGCGTTTTTTGGTGGTGGACATCAGGAGTACTTCACTGGAATGACCAGTCAATGGCGCATATCCTGGTTTGTTTTCTTGTTTGTTTTCCTTGAAGAACCCTTTCGCATTCAGTATACTTACCCGGTTTTAGCGACGATACGAGGAGGTTTGTACCGATGGACGATATTCTTGGTGCATGGAAGAGGAGCCACTACTGCGGCATGCTGACAAAGGCCGATGTGGGGCGTGAGGTCATCCTCATGGGGTGGGTCATGCGGCGAAGAGACCACGGGGGGTTGATCTTCGCTGACCTCCGCGACCGCGAGGGGCTTGCCCAGATCGTCTTCGATCCTGCGAAAAATGCAGATGCCCATCAGAAGGCCGAAGCTATTCGCAATGAGTACGTCGTCGCCGTTAAAGGGGAAGTGATACCACGTCCCGAAGGGACTGTTAACATCACCATGAAAACCGGTGAAGTCGAAGTCCTTGTTACTGAGTGCAAAATTCTCAATCGTTCCAAGGCGCTTCCTTTTACCCTCGATGATTACGTGGACGTGGCCGAGAATCTCCGCCTCAAGTACCGCTATCTTGATCTTCGTCGTCCGACCCTTCAACAGAATCTTATTCTTCGCTCGAACGTTGCCCAGATAACCCGCAAATATTTAACCGAAAACGGTTTTCTGGAGATCGAGACTCCGTTCCTCACTAAGTCCACCCCTGAGGGGGCCCGTGACTTCCTCGTGCCGTCCAGGATTAACCAGGGGAACTTTTACGCGTTACCCCAGTCGCCCCAGATTTTCAAGCAAATTCTCATGATCTCCGGTTTCGACCGTTACTTCCAGGTCGTTCGCTGTTTTCGCGATGAGGATCTGCGTGCCGATCGCCAGCCTGAGTTTACCCAGATCGACTGCGAGATGTCGTTCATCGATCGTGAGGACATCATCTCGGTCATGGAAGGGCTTATTGCGAAGATATTCGCGGAGGTTAAGGGAGTAAGCGTCCCGCTTCCCATGCTGCGTATGACCTATGCGGAGGCGATTCGCCGCTTCGGTGTCGACAATCCCGACATCCGTTTCGGGCTTGAACTCGTGGAGTTGACCGAAATCGTCAGGGGAGCTGGCTTCAAGGTCTTTGCCGACGTCGCTGCCTCCGGCGGGATCATTAAAGGGCTCAATGCCAAGGGTTGCGCGAAGTTTTCCCGCAAAGAGATCGATGACCTTACTGAGTTCGCCAAGATTTACGGCGCAAAGGGTCTTGCCTATGTCAAGATCGAAGAGGGGCAATGGCATTCACCTATTGCGAAGTTTTTCTCTCCTGAAGAGATTGCAACGATGAACAAGGCATTTGGCGCCGAGGATGGAGACCTTCTTCTCTTCGTTGCCGACAAGCCGAAGGTTGTCAATGATTCCCTTGGCAAGCTCCGCAATCATCTTGCAGGTCTACTCGGGTTAGCGGACAAAAACATCTTCAAGTTTGTCTGGATTACCGACTTTCCACTCCTTGAATGGGATGAGGATGACAAACGGTGGGC
Source organism: Geobacter sp. (assembly GCF_030834625.1). Classification (NCBI taxonomy): domain Bacteria; kingdom Pseudomonadati; phylum Thermodesulfobacteriota; class Desulfuromonadia; order Geobacterales; family Geobacteraceae; genus Geobacter; species Geobacter sp. Next base: position 39,982 of record NZ_JAUQXO010000055.1, on the reverse strand, counting down.
AGCCGTGCACCACCCCTTCACTGCGCCCATGGACGAGGACTTGGAGAAAGTCGGATCTGACCCGGGAAGCTGCCGTGCCAAGGCTTACGACCTGGTTCTTAACGGCAACGAGATTGGCGGCGGGAGTATCAGGATTCATCAGCAGCACGTTCAGTCCCTTATGTTTAGTTTACTCGGGCTTTCCGACGATGAGGCACGCGCCAAGTTCGGCTTCCTTCTCGATGCCCTTGAATGCGGTACCCCTCCCCATGGCGGCATCGCCTTCGGTATGGACCGTCTTATTATGCTTCTCACGGGAAGTGACTCCATTCGAGACGTCATTGCCTTCCCTAAAACACAAAAGGGTGCCTGTCTTATGTCCGAGGCCCCTTCCCCGGTTGATGCAAAGCAGCTTAGGGAGCTTGCACTCAAGGTGACCGTAAAGCAATGAGAGTGGAAGGGTGAATGAGGGGGGCTACGCTATCAGCGCCAGCAGTGCTGGCTTTACTGGCTTTGGTTCTTGCGAGCTGCTCCTCGGGGCTTCCGCGTTACAGGATGGAGGCGCTGAACAGGTCCTACGCCGTTCGAATGCAAGGCGGAGAACAGAGTAAGCCAGAGGAGTATGCGAGTATTGTTGATGCGCTTGAAGCTGGAGATCGATTCCTGCTCCATAATGAGGTTGAAGGGGCCGAACGATTTTACCTTCTTGCTTTAAGAAAAGCAGAGTTGGTCGAGCGGCAGATTGAAGACGAGCGGAAGCAGTTGGAAGTCCAGCGATTAAAGGCTGACGAGGAGCGTCGCGAAGCTGAGCAGCAAAAGGCTCTGCAGGAACTGAAGAGAAAGCAGGTTGAGCGGCAAGAGAAAGAGGTTCGAGAAGCGCGGAAGAAGATCGAGAGGGTTTTGCCCGTTAAGGAAAAGGAACGAGATGTACGGCCGCTCCCTCTCTACCACACTGTCAAACGTGGCGAGACTCTGCCCCAGATTTCAGCACAGCTCGAGGTGTATGGTGACGCTACCCTGTGGCCGATTCTTTATCGCTCTAACCGGGATCAGATTCGAGATCCAAGGAGAATATGGCCAGGTCAGGTTCTCAGGATACCGAGAAATATTGGACGGGAGGATATTGCCGAAGCTCGGCGTTATGCACAGGAGCGTCAGCTGCCGTAGCGTAAATAATTTAAGAATGCCGGGTCATTGACCCGGCTTTTTTTGTGCCTAAATACGGGGAATTTTGTCGTATACGTGAAATAGTTTTTCCTTGACAGTAATTACTATTTTGCATACTGTATACACACTTTAGGGTAAAGTGTTAGCGATGGTTCATGTAAGCTGGTTCACGGTTAAGCCCGATTGCAGTAGGTATCTCGACCGCTGCATGTGTCATTCTGGTGAGCCTCTGGCGCATAGCCATAAATAAATAAGGAGGAAACATGTCGACACACAAGATTATTTGGACAGAGATTGATGAAGCACCCGCACTGGCAACATATTCCCTGCTTCCGATTATTCAGAAATTTACCAAAGGGACCGGTGTTGAAGTGGAAACACGGGATATCTCCCTCGCCGGCAGGATCATTGCCAACTTCCCGGAGTACCTGACCGAGAGCCAACGCATCCCCGACTTCCTGACGCAGCTGGGTGAGCTGACCCAGAAGGTCGAAGCCAACATCATCAAACTGCCGAATATCAGCGCCTCCGTTCCGCAGCTGAAAGAGGCGATCAAGGAACTTCAGAGCCAAGGCTATAAACTTCCCGACTACCCGGAAGAGCCAAAGGACGCCGCGGAGAAAGAGATCCAGGAGCGCTATGCCAAATGCCTGGGGAGCGCCGTCAACCCGGTGCTGCGTGAAGGCAACTCCGACCGTCGCGCGCCGCTCGCAGTCAAGGAATATGCGCGAAAGAACCCGAAGACCGTGCCCTTGAGCCCCTGGGAGCCCGGTTCCAAGGCCCACGTCGCCCATATGACCGGCGGTGACTTCTATGGCAACGAAAAATCGGTGGTCATGGAAAATGGCGGCGACTTCAAGATCGAACTGGTCGCCGGTGGCAAGACCACCATCCTGAAGGACAAGCTGACGGCATCCAAGGGCGAAATCCTCTCCGGGACCTTCATGAGTGCAAAGGCACTCCGGAAGTTCTATGCCGACCAGATCGAGGATGCAAAGAAGAGCGGTATCCTGCTGTCGCTGCACCTCAAGGCGACCATGATGAAGGTCTCCGACCCGATCATGTTCGGTCATGCCGTGACGGTCTTCTTCAAGGACGTGTTCGACAAGCACGCTGCCACCTTCAAGGAACTGGGCGTCAATCCCAACTTGGGGCTGGGCGAGCTTTACAAGAAGATCCAGAGCCTGCCGGAAGCCAAGCGGACCGAGATCGAGGCGGACATCAAGGCGGTCTACGCGCAGCGTCCGGCCTTGGCCATGGTCGACTCCGACAAGGGGATCACCAACCTGCATGCTCCCAACGACATCATCGTCGATGCTTCCATGCCGGTCGTGGTTCGGGAAGCCGGGAAGATGTGGGGCGCGGACGGCAAGCTGCACGACACCAAGGCGATGATCCCCGACCGTTGCTATGCAACCTTCTATCAAGAGATCATCGAGGACTGCCAGAAGCACGGCGCCTTCGATCCGGTCACCATGGGTTCGGTCCCCAACGTCGGGCTGATGGCGCAGAAGGCCGAAGAATACGGTTCCCACCCAACGACCTTTGAAATCCCCTCCAATGGCACCATCCGCGTCGTCGCGGCCGACGGCAAGGTGCTGATGGAGCATGCCGTTGAAGAAGGCGATATTTGGCGCATGTCGCGGGCCAAGGACATCCCGATCCAGGACTGGGTCAAGCTGGCCGTCAACCGCGCTCGGGCCACCGGCGCGCCGGCGGTCTTCTGGCTCGACAAGAACCGGCCACATGATGCCAACGTCATCGCCAAAGTCGAGAAATACCTGAAGGACCATGACACCGCCGGGCTGGAGTTCCATATCATGACCCCGGTCGAGGCTATGAAGTTCTCCCTGGCCCGGATCCGCAAGGGGCAGGACACCATTTCGGTCACCGGCAACGTCCTGCGCGACTACCTGACTGACCTCTTCCCGATCATGGAGCTGGGAACCAGCGCCAAGATGCTCTCCATCGTCCCGCTACTCGCCGGCGGCGGCCTGTTCGAGACCGGGGCCGGCGGCTCCGCTCCCAAGCACGTCCAGCAGTTCGTCAAGGAAGGCTATCTGCGCTGGGATTCGTTGGGTGAGTTTTCGGCCTTCGGCGCGTCCCTGGAGCATCTGGCCGCTACCTTCAACAATGCCAAGGCCAAGGTGCTGGCCGAGACCCTTGATCAGGCACTCGCCAAGTTCCTCGACAACAACAAGTCGCCGGCCCGCAAAGTCGGACAGATCGACAACCGCGGTAGCCACTTCTACTTTGCCCTGTACTGGGCGGAAGCGTTGGCGGCCCAGACCAAGGACAAGGAGCTCCAAGCGCGCTTTGCGCCTGTGGCTAAGAAACTTGCCGAAAACGAAGCGAAGATCAATGAAGAGCTGCTTGGTGCCCAAGGCAAGCCAGTCGATATGAATGGCTACTATCACGCGGATAAGGCAAAGGTAGCTAAAGCAATGCGTCCCAGCGCTACCTTGAATGCCATAATCGACTCTATCTGATAATTTTTGTTGCACCACGTAGACAACCCCAAATCATTACGGAGGAAGAAAACATGGCACGTAAGAAAATCGCACTTATCGGTGGTGGTCAGATTGGCGGCGTCCTTGCTCAGCTTTGCGCCCTGCGCGAACTCGGCGATGTGGTGATGTTTGATATCGTTGAAGGTCTTCCCCAAGGGAAGATGCTCGATATCGCCGAAGTTGGTCCGGTGGATGGGTTTGATGTCTCTCTCAAGGGTACCAACAGCTACGCAGATATCGCGGGTTCGGATATCGTCATTGTTACCGCCGGTCTCCCCCGTAAGCCGGGCATGAGCCGCGACGACCTGATTGAAGTCAATTCCAAGATCATGACTCAGGTGGCTGAGGGTATCAAGCAGTACGCTTCCAACGCCTTCATCATCGTTATTTCTAACCCGCTGGATGCCATGGTAACCCTCTGCCAGAAGATTACCGGCTTCCCCTATAACCGGGTCATCGGCCAGGCCGGTGTCCTCGACTCGTCTCGGTTTGCTTCTTTCATCGCTTGGGAACTGGGCGTTTCCGTCAAGGACGTCGTTGCCGTGACCCTCGGCGGGCATGGTGATGATATGGTGCCGCTGGTCCGGTATACCAGCGTCTGCGGTATTCCGGTGATGGAGCTTCTTGAGCGTAAGTACAAGGACAAGGCCAAGGCAAAGGAAGTCATGGAAGCCATGGTCAAGCGGACCCGCGGCGCAGGCGGTGAAGTTGTTGCCCTTCTCAAAACCGGCTCGGCATTCTACTCCCCGGCCTCTTCGGCCATTGCTATGACCGAGTCCATTCTCAAGGACCAGAAGCGCGTCCTCCCGACCTGCTGCTTCCTCCAGGGTGAGTTCGGCGTGAACGGCTACTATGTGGGTGTACCCGCAGTTCTCGGCGAGAATGGTGTGGAGCAAATCATCGAGTTTGCCCTCGACGAAGAAGAGCAGGCAATGATGGACAAGTCGGTTGCCGCGGTCAAGAGCCTCGTCGACAGCCTTAAATAAGAGATTTGACTACTACCGCAGCAAGGCAAAGAAGGGCCCTGTGCCCTTCTTTTGTCTTGTTGGGGCTTTGTACTTTGAAAAAATAGTGCTGATTTTGTGGTTTTTTTGTCCAAGACGTTGAAATTGTATACACGGCTGTGTTATATACCACAGAGGTTTTGCCGGAAACGGCTTCATTTTAGTAAAGGAGCGTATCTAGATGGAAAAAAAGCTTCCGACTATCGAGATTATTGAGAAGTACTGCAAGGGCTGCCATATTTGCGTCGAATTTTGCCCAACCAAGGTACTGGAGATGAAAGGGTTCGTCGTGGCGGTGAAAAACCTCGAGGCCTGCATCAAGTGCATGCAGTGCGAACTGCGCTGCCCCGACTTCGCAATCAAGGTCACCCCGTAACCATTCCAAGAGGAGGTATTTGACGTGGCTAAGAAAGTTGCATTTCTCCAGGGTAACGAGGCCGCAGCTCACGGCGCTCTCTACGCTGGCTGCCGGTTTTTCGCCGGTTACCCTATTACTCCGTCCACCGAGGTTGCCGAGGTAATGTCGGCAGAACTCCCCAAGGTGGGGGGGAAATTCATTCAGATGGAAGACGAGATTGGCGCCATGGCTGCTCTTATTGGGGCATCATTGACCGGTGTTAAGGTGCTTACGTCGACCTCTGGTCCAGGCCTTTCCCTTAAGCAGGAAAATATCGGTTATGCATGCATTACCGAGGTTCCTTCCGTAATTGTCAACGTAATGCGTGGCGGCCCCTCTACTGGTATGCCGACTGGCCCTTCACAGTCGGACGTCATGTGTGCCAAGTGGGGAACCCACGGCGACCACCCCGCCATCTGCCTCGTGCCTGCATCCGTGCAGGAAATCTTTGAGGAGACGGTACGGGCCTTTAATCTGGCTGAGAAGTATCGCACGCCGGTAATGATCATGCCGGATGAGATCGTCGCCCATATGCGTGAGCGGATTGTTTTTCCCGAACCGGGCGAGCTTGAAGTTGTTGACCGTACGGCTCCCTCTGTACCGCCCGAGAAATACAAGCCCTATGATACTTCCTTTGGTGATGTGCCGCCGCTCGCCGCTTTCGGCTCCGGCTACAAGTTTCACGTGACGGGTCTCAACAAGATGCAGGATGGTTTCCCGACCACCAAGGCCGAGATCGTACAGGCCGAAGAAGAGCGTCAAGTCCGCAAGGTGGAGGCCAACAAGGCTGACATCATGAAATGGGAAGAGTATCTGTGTGATGACGCCGAAATCATCGTTGTGGCGTTCGGATCCACCTCCCGCTCGGCTCGTTTTGCAGTTAACGAGGCCCGCAAGAACGGCATCAAGGCCGGTCTGTTCCGCCTCATCACCTTCTGGCCGTTCCCGGAGGAGCGTCTTCTGGAGTTCTCCAAGAAGGTCAAGGGGTTCATTACCCCGGAAATGAACCTGGGTATGTGCACTGGCGTGGTTAAAGGGTGTATCGAGGGGAATGCTCCGGTTCTCGGCATATTCCGGGTTGACGGCGAACCCATCAATCCGGGACAGATCCTCGACAAGATGAAGGAGGTCAAGTAACCATGGCGTTTGATTACGATAAGTATATCCGTCCCGGTAAGTTGCCGCACATCTGGTGCCCTGGCTGCGGTCACGGGATTGTCATGAAGGGGCTCATTCGTGCAATGGACTCCCTCAACCTGAAAAAGGAAGAGACGGCCATCGTCTCAGGTATCGGCTGCGCTTCGCGTCTGCCGGGCTACTTGGACTGCTGCACGCTGCACACCGCCCACGGCCGGGCTGCAGCTTTCGCCACCGGCGTCAAGATGGCGAAGCCTGAGATGAACGTCATTCTTGTCGGTGGTGACGGCGATGGTACCGCCATCGGTGGCAACCACTTCATTCATGCTTGCCGTCGTAACATCAATATGACGTACATCATCATGAACAACTACATCTACGGCATGACCGGCGGCCAGTTCTCTCCTTGTACCCCTACTGGAGCCAAGGCATCCACGACTCCTTACGGCAACCCTGATCCCGGTTTCGACATCGCAAAGCTGGCCATTGGTGCCGGTGCTTCGTTTGTTGCCCGTGGAACAGCATACCATGCTGCCCAGATCGACAAACTGATTGCCGAAGCGATTCAGCACAAGGGTTTTTCTGTTGTGGAGATTCTTGACGATTGTCCGACCACCTATGGTCGCCGGAACAAGTACCGCTCGGTTGTTGAGATGATGAACCGTCTCAAGGAAGTTGCCGTGCCGGTAAAAGCCGCCGAGAAGATGACCGCCGAGCAACTGGAAGGAAAGATCCTCACGGGTGTTCTGCACAAGGTCGAAAAACCTGAGTACTGCGAGGAATATGCGAAGGTCCTTCAGCGGGCCCAGGCTGCCAAATAAACACCCTGATTGCAAAAGGAGAATACACAGATGGCTGGAAGATATGAAATTCGTTTTTCCGGGGCCGGCGGTCAGGGTCTGATCCTGGCTGGTGTTATCATGGCCGAGGCAGCATCTATTTTTCAGGGAATTCAGGCCGTCCAGTCACAGAGCTATGGCCCTGAGGCTCGGGGTGGCGCTTCAAAGTCCGAGGTGGTCATCTCCGATGATCCCATTGACTATCCTAAGGCGACCGTTGTCGACGCGCTTCTGGCACTGACTCAGGAAGCTTGCGACAAGTATTCCCATGACCTGAAGGAAGGTGGAGTTCTGCTCATCGACTCCGACCTGGTGAAAACTAAACCCAAGGGCAACTTCAATGTTGTTGCTTTCCCGATCATCAATACGGCCAAGAATGATGTCGGCCGTGAGATCGTCGCCAACATCGTGGCGCTTGGCGCCATGGTTGCCCTCACGGGAGTGGTTACCAAGGAGAACGCAGAAAAGGCCGTTCTCGCACGGGTTCCCGAAGCTTTCGTCGAGCTCAACAAGAAGGCTTTCCAGTTAGGTTATGAAAAGGCAATGGCGGCGAAGGGGTAATTCCTTTCACGCTAGAATGATGCAGGAGGCCCGACGCCATTGGCTCGGGCCTCTTGTTATTTGGGGTCTGGACACTTGCAGGATGGGGTGTTCAGGAGTATAACGTACGTTCGCACAGTGCAGTTCGATTGTCGTTCAAGAGTGCATGATGACGTTAGAACTCTGCCAAATATCGCTTCAGCAAACTCAGGAGTTGTTGCGACTTACCAATACAACTCTTCGGAGTATCTGTTGCCGGAAGTTCACCGACAGGGAGCTCTATGTTGAGGCGCTTCGCCGCGTCCTTGGCGGGCGGGGCAGGCGGGGACCAGACAGCATCTATATTCATCTGAATGGCAAGTCGGGAGAGAGCCGGGGCCGGGTATTCCATCTAATCTCTGGTGAAGTAGTCGAGGGATCCGAGGAAATTGTCATTGACCCCGCATCAGTCTTTTCACCGCAGCGCCTCTCGGACGAGATGCTTGTTTCCAACTGGCGTGACACCTGTGAAACGGTTGAGCAATACCAGTCCTATTTCCATCCCAAGATCAAGTCCTTCATCGGCAGACCCGTTACCAATTTTATCTGCTGCCAGATCGGCGGAGAGTTGTCGGGTGCTCTTCTTGCCTTTAATTATCCTGGCGAGGCCACCGAGTACGATGCCAGGGTTCTTCTGAGCCTTGCGGTTGTGATCGGCTCGTTGGTTACCCTCTCCAATGGCGTCCGTGAAACCGAAAATGCATTCATCTATACCATCGAGGCTCTGGCCCGGGCTTGTGAGGCTGCTGAGGAGAGTACGGGCGAACATATTGTCCGTGTCAACCGCTATGCCGGTGCATTGGCTGCCAATATGGGGTTGCCGGTCGATCTTGTGGAAGTGATCTCCTACTCGGCCCAGATGCACGATGTGGGAAAGATACGAGTGCCGAACGAAATCCTTTTGAAGTCAGGCCCATTGGACGGGGAAGAACTGCGGATTATGAGGCTGCATCCCGTCTACGGTGAAATGATACTTGGTGATTCGCCCCGACTCCAGATCGCACGGGAAATAGCCATGACCCACCATGAGAACTGGGATGGCAGCGGTTATCCCTCGGGGATTGGCGGAGAGGAAATACCCCTGTGCGGCCGGATAGTGAAGCTTGCCGATGTCTACGATGCTTTGCGCTCGCGAAGGAGCTACAAGAATCCCCTCAGCCATGAAGAGACGCTGGCTGTTTTCAGGGAAGGAGACGGGCGCGTCGACCCGGTACATCACTTCGATCCGGTTGTCCTCGCGACGTTCTTCAGCATTGAGCATATCTTTGAACAGATCTATCGGAGTGTGAGTTCTGCGGGGACCTGAAGAGCTTCTACTTAGGCTTTGACTCATACCATGAAATCTATTACTTTGTGAAAAACCTCTGACCAAGGAGACTCGGATGTTCCTTCTTCCCAAGGGAAATCCACTGTATGAAAATATCGCCGCGGCCAAGGTGAAGCTTCCCGATATGTTCGAGAAGCTGAAGGCTGGTGGTTTCACGGGTTACCTTAATTTCACGTTTCCCTCGGCGACGGCAATCCTCTTCTTTGAGGGTGGCAAGTTGATCAGTGCCTTACTTGATCAGGAGGAGAAAAAACTCACCGGTTTCGAGGCCATTGCCGGTGTCTGCACCCTTATTTTCAGCGGGGGAGGGAGTCTCAGCGTCTACAAGCTTTCCAAGGACCTGGCCATGTGTCTTCATGCCATGATCCATGGGGATGTCCTGTATCGGGGGCAAGAGTTAAAGCTGATCGACATCAAGGGACTTCTGGAGAAGCTGAAAGCCCAGCGCCTCAACGGTTGTCTCAGAATCTACACCGAGAGCCGCACGGCCCTTATCTTTTACAAGGAAGGGTCGCCCCTTGGCTTTTTCCATGACGGTTCCACTGATATTGAAACGTCGGCTACCGAGTCCCAGAAGATTGCGGGTCTTCCCGGGGCCAAGATTGATGTCCTGTCAACCAAGAGTGTCGACGAGTTGATGCACTATGACCTCCTTGAGATGGTGAACGTTACGAAGCTCTGGGAGTCGACCAGCAACAGGTTTGCCTCTGAGCGCGACAAGATTCGCAAGGAGGCCGCGGTTGTCGACCGGTATCAGGAGGAGGAGAAGCTCCGGGAGTTGGAGGATGACCTGAAGGAGGTCGCCATGGCCTACGTGGGCAAGATGGGGGCCACTCTCGTGGAAAAGGAGCTTAATGACCGCGGAGGGCGAAAGGCTCTCCTTGACGGTGCACTTGTTGGTGCATTCCTGGCAGGGGTGGAGAAGGGGGCCAAGCTCCTTACCAGCATGTCCAAGACGAAAGAGATGCTGGAGACCATGAGGAGTGAAATCGCCAGTCGGACCTGACAGGCTGTTGATGGAGATTTTTCGAGTAGTGTGGGGGGACAATGGCGGACATCACCACAGTTGACCTTGTACAGATAGCATTCTGGTTCCTGGCGGGATGCATCAGTTTCTACTTCAGTATCGGGAACGCACGGGTCTGGACCAGTATCTCGATGGGGTTCTTCCTCATTTTCCTGAGCCAGCTTTACGTTATTGAGAAGGCCCTCGATATGCCGTGGACTGCCTATACCCAACTGGAGGCCATCCACTACATCATCGGTACCGTCTCGATCATGGTCATGACCCACGGGTTCCAGGAGTACTACATCTTCAGCCGCACCCTGGAGATCGGCGGCTCCAAGACAGCGGTCTATCTGACGGTACTTGGTGTTGTCGCAGCCTCGGTTATTTTCGTATTCATCAACCCGGAGCCCCAGTACGCAGTGCTCCGCAACATCAGTATGATCGAAAATACCACGTGGGTGTTCCTCTCCCTGGTCAACCTCGACATGGTCCGGAAAATTTACGCCCAGATTCGCGACTCGGTCATTGCCAAGGGGTTCATCGGCTTCGGTATTGTTTTTATCACCATTTTCCTCTGGAAGGGTGCGGAGCTCTATCTCCAGGTCTACAATTGGGATGCGGACTGGCGGATCATCATGCAGAACCTGGGGGGAGTTGTCCCCGACTCGTATATGGGACGCCGCAACTTCTCGGTCATGGTGCATGACTATGCCGGTCTCCTTTCGGGGTTTTCGGTGGGGGGAACATTCGTTTACCTCTTGAAGCTTCTGCGTTAACGGGCAACTTGCGACAACCCATTCGTGAAAAGGGCTGCAAAGCCCTTTTCTCATTTGCGGACCGGCGAATAGGCTGTTCCGCCGATGCTCGGGGGCTGCATGCACCACCTGTTCGGTGAGTACCTGCAAAATCACGGCTACTGGGTTCTTTTCCTCTGGACCTTCCTGGAGGGGGAAGCTGGTCTCATCCTGGCCGGCTTCCTGGCCTTTCAGGGTTATCTCTATCTCCCTGGCGTGATCGCCACGGCCTTCGGGGGAGCGTTTCTCGGCGACCAGTTCTACTTCTATCTCGGGCGTTGGAAGGGGCCGTGGCTCCTCAAGATGTTCACCCTCATTGCCCGCAAGTTCCGCAAGGCCCTGCGGCTCATTGAGAAGTACGGGACCTTCGTCGCCTTTGTCTCCCGCTATACCTATGGCTTCCGGATCATTTTGCCGATCATTCTCGGCATGACGACCTTTCCCGCGGCCCGCTTCCTCTGGCTCAATCTGGCGAGCGCCTTTCTCTGGGCATCGGTGTTTTCGCTGGCCGGCTATTTTTTCGGCAAGAGCGCCTCGCTGTTCGTGGAGGATGTGAGCCGCTACGAGATGCACCTGCTGGCGATTCTCGCCGGCCTGATCTTCTGCATGTGGCTCTCCCATTTCGTCCTCGCCTGGTTCAGGCGTAAACCGGCCCGAACGAGGCTCAAGAGGATGAGGGAAGGGCGGGAATCCCGCAATGAGTGAGCATTGTGCTGTACTGGAGAATTCGATGACCGATTCAATGAAGGACAGGATTGCGGTTGTGCTCGTGGAACCCCAGAGCCCGGGGAACGTGGGGATGGTCTGCCGGGCCATGAAGAATATGGGGCTGGCTGAGCTCCGCATCGTGAAGGGGTGCTCCCTCGACCATTCTGAGGCATATAAATTCGCTGTTTCCGCCAAGGATCTCCTGGAGGCGGCTCGGGTCTTTCCATCCCTTGAGGATGCCTTGGCTGACACCGAGCTCTCCGTGGCCACCACCCGCCGCCACGGCAAGTACCGGCAGGAGATTTACTCTCCGGGGGAAATCGTGGAGAAGATCGCCGCGAACCTGGCCGGCAACCGGGCGGCTCTCGTCTTCGGCCGAGAGGACAGCGGCCTCACCACCGACGAGCTCTCCCTCTGCCGGTGGCATGCCACCATCCCGACCTCTGCTGAGTATGGCTCCCTGAACCTGGCCCAGGCGGTGATGATTTTCTGCTATGAGTTTTTCAGGGGACTGGGTGATGGACCAGTGGAGGGGGACGCGCGGTCCCTGGCCGGCAGCGCCGAGCAGGAGGCCCTCTTCGGCCAGATGGAACGCACCCTCCTGCGGATCGGCTTCCTCAACCCCCAGAACCCGGCCCACCTCATGCGGACGGTGCGCCGCATCTTCTCCCGGGCCGAGCTGGATGACCGTGAGGTCGCCATCCTGCGCGGCATGATGACCCAGATCGACTGGGCCGCCGACCAGTTCAAGGGGAAAAAGGGACAATGAATGGAGAAACGGTGCTGGGACTGGTGGCCGGCGCGGTCACGAGCATTGCGGTGGTGCCGCAGGTGGCTCGGGCGTACCGTACCAAGCGCGTGCGCGACATCTCGGTCTGGCAGCCGGTGATCCTGGTCGTCGGGATGATTCTCTGGCTCGCCTATGGCGTCATTATCGGGGACATTCCCCTCATTGCTGCCAATATCTTCTCCATCGCCTGCAACGGCATCCTGATCGCGATGAAATTTTGTTATCGCAGGGGTGACAACGGGGTGGACAGTGAGTATCCTTTAGGACAAACCAATCAAGCGGAGGACCTATGAAACGGATCATACTGCTCGTGCTTGCCGCGCTCACGCTCTCAGGGCTGACCGGGTGCGGCTACAACGTCATGCAGGCACAGGAAGAGGCGGTCTTTGCCGCCTGGGGCGACGTGGAGGCAACCTACCAGCGGCGGGCCGACCTGATCCCCAATCTTGTGGAGGTGGTGAAGGGGTACGCAAAGCACGAGGCTGAAACCCTCACGGCGGTGACCGAGGCCCGGGCCAAGGTTGGCTCCATGCAAGTGTCGAAGGAGATGCTCTCGAATCCCGAGACCTTTGCCAAGTTCCAGCAGGCCCAAGGGGAGCTCTCCAGCGCCCTCTCACGCCTCATGGTGGTGGTGGAGCGGTATCCGGACCTCAAGGCGAACCAGAACTTCCTCGACCTCCAGAATCAGCTGGAAGGGACCGAAAACCGGATCAACGTGGCCCGCACCCGGTACAACAAGGCGGTGCAGGATTTCAACACCAGCATCCGGACCTTCCCCAACAGCCTCACCAACAAGCTCCTTCTGCATCTGGAGCGCAAGGAACCCTTCAAGGCTGAAGAGGGGGCAAAGACGGCACCCAAGATCAAGTTCTAACCGTGGACTGAATGAAACGCCTCCTCCTCGCCATAGTAATACTGCTGCTCCCGGCTCTGGCCTCGGCCCTAGATGTGCCGCAGCTGCGCGGGTATGTGAACGACTACGCAGGCATCCTCTCCGCCGGGACGGTGCAGCAGCTGGAGGAGACCCTCTCCGGCTTTGAGCGGAGCGACTCGACCCAGATCGTGGTCCTTACGGTGCCGTCCCTGGAGGGGGATGACCTGGAGACATTCGCGATCCGGGTCGCTGAGGCGTGGCTGATCGGGCAGAAGGGAAAGGACAACGGCGCCATCCTTCTCGTTGCCAAAGCGGAGCGGAAGGTGCGGATCGAGGTGGGTCGCGGGCTCGAAGGAACGCTTACCGATCTCGTCTCGGGACGGATCATCCGTGGCGAGATTTCGCCCCGCTTCAAGCAGGGGGACTTTGACGGAGGCGTCATGGCCGGCGTTGCTGCCATCATGGCCACGGTCAAGGGGGAGTACACTGCCACACCTCGGGATCTCCAGCAGGGTAAAAGGAGCGCCCCACCCCTGGTAGGTCTTCTCTTTTTCCTTGGAGTGGCCTGCATCGTCCTCGGAGCGCTTTCGCGGGTCCTTGGCGGTCTGGCCGGGGCAGCGGGGCTGCCGTTGGTGGCCGCGCTCACTTTTTCCGGACTTGGGGTGGTGGCCCTTGCTGGGCTGGCGGTGGCAGGGTTTTTCCTCGGCATGTTCCTGACGTTCCTCTTTGGTGGGGGCGGAGGAGGACGGGGAGGAGGGAGCCCCTGGGGCGGGACCACGTATGGCGGCGGTTTAGGCGGTGGATTCGGCGGCGGCTGGTCATCGGGGGGGGGAGGCTTCTCCGGTGGCGGCGGCGGATTCGGCGGCGGCGGCGCGTCGGGTGACTGGTGATACGGGCATGGGGGAAGGCGTGAAAATGGCTGAGGAGTTTTTTTCCCCAATGGAGCAGGAACGGGTCCGGGCCGCGGTGGCGCAGGCCGAAGGGATTACCTCGGGGGAGATTGCCACCATGGTCGTAGATTCCAGCGACAGCTACCGGGAGGCGGAGATTCTCGGCGCGGTGCTTTTGTCAGGGCTCCTGTCGGTCATGATTGCCGTGGTGATTCACCATGTGACCATCTGGTCGTACATCCCCCTGGTTATCCTGATTTATTTTCCTTCCTGGTATCTCTTTCGCCTCGTGCCGCGTCTGAAGCTCCCCTTCGCGGGGCGCCGCAGGGTCGCCGAAGCGGTGCGGGAGCGGGCGGTGCGGGCCTTCTACGAAAAGGAGCTCTACCGGACCCGCGAGGAAACCGGCATCCTCATCTTTATCTCTCTTCTGGAGCGCAAAGTCTGGATTCTTGGTGACCGGGGGATCAACGAAAAGATTAATCCCGATTTCTGGCAGAAACTGGCCGCTCAACTTGCCGGGGGGCTCCGGGAGGGGCGGGCCTGCGAAACCCTCTGCACGGTCATTGCCGGGTGCAGTGCCGAACTCGCCAGACATTTCCCTCGCAGGGCCGACGACAGGAACGAGTTGCGGGACGAGATTCTCACCGAGCGCCTTTCTCCTTAGTGCACCCCTTCAGTGCCCGCGCCTATTTTCTGCTTTCTAAGCAGGAGCAGGAACGGCACGGCATCACGCCAAGAAACGTCAATCCAACAAATATGGTTGTAGGCGAGCATCCCCGCCTGGCGCTGGACCATGCCGTAGATGGCGGCCAGGGATGCCTTGTCGGCGGTTTGATTCTTCCACGGCCATGCCTACAGTTCCCCCATTGCTTTTCTGACCCGCGCTGCCGCCACCTGGAAGTCGAAGACGGCCCGGAAATAGTCGGTCCTGATCTGGGTGAGGAGCGTCTGGGCGTCGATGACGTCGGTGGCGGTTCCCACCTGTGCCTGATAGCGGTCGCGGTTGATGCGCAGGTTTTCTTCCCCCTGCTTGATTGCCGTTTCCACTGTCCTGATCCGCTCGGCGGCAACCCGGGCATCGTTCAGCGACGTTGCCAGCTCAAGGCGGATCTGCTCACGTGCCAGGCGGAGGTTGTCGCGCTGCTTTCCCAGGTTCTCCACCGCCTGGCGGTGCCGCGACGTGGTGGCGAAGCCGTCGAAAAGGTTGACGCGCAGCCCCACGGTTGCAGCGTAGATGGCCTGCTCCCGCACCTTGCTGTTGTCCATATAGTCGATGCTTCCCTTGGCGAAGAGCTCCGGGTAGTAGCCGGCCCGAGACTCGGAAACCTCTGCTTCTCCTGCCTCCACCGTCTTGGTGAGAGAGGCGAGTTCGGGGCGGTTCGCCAAGGCCTTCTCTTCAGCTGTTTCAGTTGGCGGAAGGGGCGCCGGGGACTCCTTTTCCTCCAGGTCGGCCCGGAAGGGGAGAGGGCGTCCCGTGAGATAGTTGAGGAAGAGCCAGCGGTTATCCATGAGGTTTGCCGCCGCGAGACGTCTCTGCCGGCTGTCGGCCAGCTTCACCTCGGCCTGGAGAAGGTCGTTTCGTGTTACTACCCCCTGTTCGTAGAGGTTTTGGGCAACCCGCAGGTGGTCGGTTCGCTGAACGATCTCCTCGTCGGCCGCGCCGAGGACTCTCTTCGCTTCGAGTATCCCGTAGTATGCTTCCACCACCTGGAGGAAGACATCCTTTTCCCGGGCGTTGTAGGAGTGGGCCACCGCCTCTTGGAGGAGCGACGCCTTCCGGGTGCGGGAGGCGGTGCGGCCGAAGTCGTAGATGGTCTGGGTTGCCGTGAGGCCGAAGAAGCCGTAGGTGGCGTCCTGGGTCTCCACCTCGCGATCCTGGATACTGACGGCCTGGGGTGCGGCCTGGACAGTGTATCCCCCCTGGAAATCGAGGCGGGGGAGGTAGCCGCTTTTGGCTTGGGCGGTATTCTCGGCGGTGATCCGCGAGTCATGGGCCGTGACGGTCAGGGAGTAGTTGCCGGCGGCCGCCCTGCGGAGGCACTCTTCGAGGGAGAGTGTCTCCGCTGCCGCCGTTGCCACGAGGGAGAGGGCCGCGACTGCGCCCAGAATAACCCTGAATACAGCTGATTGAGGAATGTGCGCGTTCTGTTTTCCCTTCATGGCGAACCCTCCGGGTGTTGGCGCAGTTTATTCAGGATGGAGCGCAGGGCGCTCTGTTCCTCGATGCTAATGGGTGAGAGGAACTTTTCCGTCACCTGGGCAGAGATGGCGCACAGTTCAGACTCCAGTTTCTTCCCTCTTTTGGTGAGGCAAATGCGGTAAGCCCTGCGATCCTGCGGAGTGGGGAGGCGTTTCACAAGGCCGAGCTTTTCGAGCCGGTCGATGAGTCCGCCGATGGTGGTCCGGTCAACCTGGGTTTTCTGGGAGAGACAGGTCTGGGAGAGGCCGTCCTCGATCCAGAGAAAGGCGAGGAGGCTGAACTGGGGCGGGGTCAGGTCGTAGCGGTCTAGCTGTTCCTTGAAGAGCCCGAACCCCCGCTGGTAGACCTTGGCGAGTAGAAAGCCGATGCTGTTCTCGATATCGTACATGGAGTCTCTCCTCGCTATGCCGGGAATGAGGTCATTATACGGACAGTCAGTATGCTGTCAATTTAGGCGCCATAATGGATGGCAGAAGTGCGGCGCGAGAATCAGAGAAAGTCCTTATTCCGGATTCCGTATGCCTGAATCTGCCTTCTGCATCACGGTTGCCGGCTCCTTTTCGGGGATTGGCCGGTAGAGGGTGCGGTACATCTCCGCATTGGCGAGAACCTTCTTCACGTACTCGCGGGTCTCGGGATAGGGGATGTTTTCGATGAACTCGTCATCGCGCTGGTAGGGGAGCGTGCGGCGCCAGCGGTCCACGGGGGTGGAGCCGGCGTTGTAGGCGGCCACGGCAGCCACAATGCTGCCATTGTATTGCTGGAGCAGTCCCTTCAGGTGGCGCACCCCGAGGCGGATGTTGAAGCCGGGGTCGGTGAGGCGTGTGGAGATGCTGGTGCCGTTGGCGTTCACCATGGCCTTGGCGGTGGACGGCATGAGCTGCATGAGTCCTACCGCGCCGGCAGGGGAGACGACGGTTGGCGAGAAGGTGCTCTCTGCCTTGATGACGGCGTAGATGAGCTCTTCGGCTACCCCGTGGTCCGCGGCCTGGCGCGTCACTGCATCCCGGTAGGCCTTGGGGTAGAGGAGCCCCCACTGGGTGAGGGAGTCGCTGTCGACCCGGCTGGGGATGCTCCCCCGGTAGATGGCCGCTGCCGAGTTGAAGTCTTCCATTTCCTGGTAGAGGCGCGCCACTCCCAGGAGAGACTTCTGCTTCAGGCCGTTTTTCTTCCGGATGGCGGCAAGCTCCCTCCGGGCCTCGTCATGGAGTCCGACGGTGATGAGGAGCTTGATCCGTTCGAACCCGGCAGGTATCGGCAGGGACAAGGCTGCCGGTTCGGCCGCGAGAGAAGGGGTTTGCTCTTCGATATTCAGCGCTGCCCGGACCTGGCGGCCGTAGAAGGAGACGGGAAACTCCTCAAGGACACGGGCAAAGGCTGCTGTGACCCCATCTTTCTCGCCGGCCGCCTCCAGGGCGCGGCCGTGCCAGTAGAGAGCCCGCTCCCGGTAGTCTGGGGAGGAGTGGAGGTTCTCGAACGCCTTGGCAGCACTCCGGAAATCCTTGATTCCATACAGGGCCCACGCCGCCTCCCATGTGGCCCGCTGCCGGAGCTTCGCATCGGTGGTGACGGCCAGGAGCCGGTCGAGGAGGACATACTGCTCCTGATACCGCCCCTGGAACTTGCGGATGAAGGCGGCCTCCAAAAGCGCATCATCTGCCAGCTCGCCTGGCGGCACGGCCCCGGCCACAGAAAGGTAGGCGGCGAAGGCTTCCTCGCTTCTGCCGGTCCGCTCCAGGGCCATTGCATGCCAGAAACGGGCTTCCTCGGCCAGGGCCGGCTTCAGCTCCTGCCTGACGAGTCGGGCGAAAGTCAGCTCGGCATCCTTGCGTCGGCGGGCCTTGTAGAGGGCCTGGCCGCTCTTGAGGGTGACCTTTGCGACAAAATCGGCCGGCTGGTCTGAAAGGGGGACGGCGTCGAAGGCCTTGACCGCCTGCTGGTAACGGCCGAGGTTGTAGAGGGTGTTGGCCCGCTTGAAGAGCTCATCGGCGGTGTAGGGGGCGGCGGCGAACCCGCGGTTTGCCAGCTCACGCATGTTCTCTTCGGCATCTTCGGCCACCGGCGAGGCGGGGTAGGCGAGCCAGAGGCCCCGCAGTTCCTGTGCCGCTTTCTCTGCTTCGCCGAGCCCTTCCCGGCAGCGGGCCGCTTGGTGTATGGCGGTAATGGAGTCGCTCCCCGAGGGGTAGATCTCCACGAAGCGAATGTAGGCTGCCTGAGCATCCTTCAGATCCTTGCGGGCAAAGAGTATATCAGCCTGGAGCATACGGGACCGGCGGACAAGGGGGCTCTCGGGCCAGTCGCGGAGCAGGCGCTTCACGGTCTCAAGGGCATCGTCGTACCGGGCGGTGCGGTAGAATGCGTCGGCCTGCCAGAAGAGGGTGTAGTCGGCCACGAGGGGGAGCTCCTTCGCCGCCTTGCCGAGGAGATCGGCGGCTTCGGCCCACTCTTCGAGGCGGTAGGCTGCGACGCCGGCTATCAGGTCCTTCTCCGGCGTGTCGGCCGCGCCTTTGGCACTGTCCAGCGCTCCGCGGTAGTCCTTGAGCTTGAGCCGCTGGGCTGCATTGGCCAGCTTCACGTCCAGTGAAGGGGTGAGATTCTGGGAAGAGGCGGAAACCGCCAGGCAGAGGAGCAGGGCCGTGGCAAGCATCAAACGGTGGGGCATGGGCATTGGACCTTCACGGAAAAAAATGGAATGGGGCAGATACGTTCGGTGAGCAAAAAGCCGGCCAGAGTGCTTCATGCCGGCGTTTGACCCATACTACCCGTACCCCCCGGCAAAAATCAACCATGAAGAGGCAATGAAATGCAGGGGGCTGTTTGCTTGAATCCGTATACCCATGAGTCTGCTGCAAAAGGTTACCATGGTTTAAATCAATCAACCCTCCTGTGGACCGTAGGCTGCCATGAAAACATCAATGGCACGATCAGTAACGTGTTTGATCTCCTTCTCGCTGACTTCTCCGAGGAGTTGAAACAGGAAACGCTCCATGAGTTCGGACTCCAGCAGGCTGAGCAGATGCAATGCCGCGACAACCGGATTGGCCTGCCGGAGCCTGCCAAGTCCCATTGACGTCCTTAAGAGGTCTGCAACAAGATCCTGCCCGCGCAGTACACCGCGCTCGAACATAAGCCGCCCAAGATCGCTTCGGCCAGACACAGAGATAGCCAAATGTCGATTTGCCCTAACGGTTGGCGAGTATAGAAACGTCAGCCAACGTCTGCCGAAATCACGCAGTGATGCGGCTATATCTTTCGCGGCAGGATCTATCGTAAGGAAGACTGCCTCGAATTCAGTGTTATTGGAGTGCGTCATCACCTCAAAAAACAATTCATCCTTGGACGAGAAATAATTGTAGAGCGTCGCTTTCGAACCGCCCACCCGGGCGCAGATTTCTGACATCGAGGTCCGCTCGAACCCATACTCCTGGAAAGCCTCTGCCGCCACCGCGAGAATATGTTGCCGTTTTGTGTCGGATTTTTTTGCCATGCTCGTGTGGTTTCTCCTTATGTATTTGGATGAGCGACACGGTCGTTGTGCCATAAATCTGCTTCGAATGTTCATTTCCTGCGGGGCAGAAAACAAATCACCGCGACTATGGCCCAACAAACCATTGCTCCGAATACGATAATTTTCAACAGGATTGTCGATACCATATGATAAGTCAATGCCGGAACAGCAGATGGATGATGTTTGTCGGGAAATCTTGAGATGGTTCGGCAGTAAGGATGACGTAAAAGATGAGCAGGACGATAAGAGCAATCACGCTGTATAACAACAATCTGGAAGTTTCCATAGCAAGCACCAAGCATGAGAATGCCGACTCCTGCGGCATTCAATCCCTGTTCTTGTCAACCGGGAGTTCACGGTAACCGGAGCGATGTACCAGCACCGGGATGGTCGAGTGCGTAAGTACCTTCTGGGTCTCGCTGCCGAGCAACAATCCACTGATGCCGCGGCGCCCATGGGAAGCCATGAAAATCAGGTCGCATCCGTTCTTGCTGGCCGCTTCGATGATGGCTTCATAGGGTTCTTCACTGACCAGAGCCACCGTGCCGCACTCAACCCCCGCTTTCTCGGCAATCTTTCCGGCTGCATCCAGAATGTCATTGGCGGTGCCAAGCATCTTTTCGCGGAACGTGGCGAATGTGTGCGTATCGAAGATGGCCCCCGCACCGTAGTACATCTTGGGAGCCGGTTGTACGGCACAGAAAAAAGTGATACGGGCACCGGCTTCCCTGGCGAATGAAACGGCGCGGGTGACAGCCTCCTGGGAAAGCGGAGAACCGTCGGTTGGAACAAGTATGTGCTTGAACATGGAAACCCTCCTCAATGCCCGCCGGCTGACGGGTCCACAACCCGGCTCGGCTTGGGCGCAATCCAGATAACCGAAGCTGCAATAAAGAACGTGATACCGATGGCCCACATCAGTTGGTTGGTGGCCAGCATGACGCTTTGGCCGGTAATTGCGTAGTCGATAACCTGATTCACCGCATCGTCGGGGGCGCCCGAGTTCTCAAGCATGGTTCGCACGCTTCGGTCACTATCGGCGAGCCCCACCAGCTCGGCGTGGTTGCGCGTAATCTGGTTGGCCCAGGTGGTGGTCACAACGGAGGTGGCAAAGGCGCCGGAAAGGGTGCGCAGGAAGTTCATCAGCCCCGCGGCGGAGTCCATTTCGCGCTCTTCGGCACTGGCCAGGGCCAATCCTTGCGTGGGGATGAAGAAAAACGGCAGGCCGAATCCCAGAAACACCAAGGGGATGGCGATGTTCCAGAAGGTCATGTCGGTGGTGGCCACGGTACGCCACAGGGTGTCGATTCCGAGCCAGATGACGCCGCCGAACACCAGTTTCCGGGCATCGACCCTGGTTGTCAGTTGGGCCACCAGCGGGGCAACGAAAAACGCGGCCAGCCCGGTGCCGGCCGTGGCCAGGCCGGCTTGCGTAGCGGTATATCCCATGAAATTCTGCAGCCAGAGCGGCGTCAATACGCTGACCCCGAAGAAGGCGGCAAACGCCAGGCTGATGGTCAGCACGCAGGCGGTAAATCCGCGATGGCGGAAAACCTTGAGGTCGACTACGGGATGCTCCTCATAGAGTTCCCAAATAATGAAGGCGGCAAAGGTGATGGCCGCAATAATGGCCAGGACAACGATCTTACTGGAGGCAAACCAGTCGAGGTTCTTCCCTTCATCCAGTATGAGCTGCAGTGACGCGACCCAGATGATGAGCAGGACCAGGCCCACCCGGTCGATGGGGTTGCGAACCAGGGGTTCGCTATAACGTTTCAATAATTGCCAGGCGAAGAATCCTCCTGCGAAAGCGACCGGCAGGTTGATGAAAAAAATCCATGACCAACTGTATTCATCGCAGAAATAACCGCCAAGAATGGGGCCCAGCACCGGAGCCACGAGGGTCGTCATCGACCATAACCCCAGGGCCGCGGCTGCTTTTTCCTTGGGGAAGATCCGCATCAGCAACGTTTGCGACAGCGGCATCAGCGGCCCGCCGGAAAAGCCCTGAAAGATGCGGGCGACCACCAGCAGCCCCAGCGAATTGGCCAGGCCCGACACGAGAGAAAAAATGCCGAAGAACACCATCGCCCAGACAAAGACCCGTACCGCCCCGTACCGTGCCGACAGCCAGCCCGTCAGCGGTACGGTAATGGCCTCGCCTACGGCGTAGGAGGTGATGACCCAGGTGCCCTGGCTCACGGTCGCCCCCAGGCTTCCGGCGATGTTCGGCACCGCAACGTTGGCGATCGTCATGTTGAGGACCGCGATAAAGTTGGCTGCTGCAAGAATGACCGCCGCCAGCCAGAGCATGCCGCCGGAAAGCTGCGTATCGCCGTTGACCGGCATGGTTGGTGATGAATCGTGATGCATAATGTGTCCCTGTTCAGTTCTTGCCGCGAGTATCTATCCTGGCCGTCATGGAAAGACCGACTTTGAGCGGGTTCTTCTGCAATTCAGCCGGTTCGAGCTTGATGCGTACCGGCAGGCGCTGCACTACCTTGATCCAGTTGCCGGTGGCGTTCTGGGCCGGTATGGCGGAAAAGGCTGCTCCCGAGCCACCCGAAAAGCCTTCGACGGAACCGTGGTAGGTCACCGACTTTCCGTAAATATCGGCGTGGAGCGTGACCGGCTGGCCGACACGGACCTTTTTGAGCTGAACTTCCTTGAAGTTGGCATCCACATGCATTTCCTGCACGGGGACCACAGAGAGCAGGGGCATGCCGGCCTGTACGCGCTGGCCGACCTGTACCTGGCGTTTGGCGACAATGCCGTCGACCGGTGCCCGTATCACCGTCCGCTCCAGGTCGACCGCGGCCTGGTCGCGGCGGGCGCGGGCCAGCGCGACTTCGGGGTTAGTGTCCACGGTCGTGCCGGCAATGAGAACGGCATTGGCTTCGCGAGAGCTGATTGCGGTGCTGCGGTTTGCCCTGGCCTGCGCAATGGCGGCCCGAGTGGCGTCCAGGCTGGCCTTGGCGGCGGCAAAGGCGTTTTGGGCGCGGGTGAGTTCATCGCCGGATACCGAACCGGATGTCGACAATGCTTTCCGGCGTTTCAGGTCGATTTCGGCCCGCTCGAAATCAGCTTCAGCCGAACGGAGCTGGGCATCTGCACGTTTCTCATCGGCCCCCCGGGCCGTGATCTGGGCATTCAGGCTGCTGTCATTGGCCATGAAACCCTTGACGCGTCGGATCGCCCGCCCCAGGTCGGCTTCCGCCTGGGCAAGGGCGAGCCTGGCGTCGGTCTGGTCGATCCTGACGAGAACGTCCCTTTTCCTGACGGCCTGGGTATCGGTCACGAGCACCTCGCTGATGGTCCCGCCGACCGATGGGGTCACCTGGGCAACCTCGACCGCGGCATAGGCGTTATCGGTGGAGACAAAGTTGGAGCTGTACAATAGCCGGTAAGCCATGGCGCCTACAGCCGAGATGGCAACGACCGCCGCAAGCGTAATAAGCAGTTTCTTGCGGCGATTGGTCTTGGTTACATTGGTGGGAACAGATTTGGCAGTGTCAGGCATGACGGCATCTTCTCCTGTTAAATAGTATTGTGCTGGTATCCGCCACCAAGGGCGCGCTGCAGGGAGACATCCAGTATCAGTGCCCTGGATTTGAGGCTGGTGAGGATACGCTGATTGTTCAGCAGGACATCTTCCGCGTACAGGACTTCGATAAAGTTGGCGAGTCCCCCTTCGTAGCGATTGCGAGCCACCCGATGCGCCTCAGCCGCTTGCGTGACAGCTTCCTCCCCTTTCTCCAGCTGTCGTGCCAGTGCCTTGATGCTGAGGGCTGCATTGGCAACGTCTTCCAGGGCATGGGTGACCGTTGCGTTGTAGTTGGCAACCATCTCGTCATAGGTCGCGGACCGTTCGCGAAGTTCACCCTGCAGGCGGCCGGCAGTGAAGATCGGCAGCGACACGGCCGGTCCGATCCCGCCGATATCCGATCCGGCTTTTGTCAGCATGTTCAGCCCCAGCGACTGCACACCGATGAAGGCGGCCAGGTTGACGTTGGGATAGAACTCTGCCTTTTTCTGATCGATGCGGTGCAATTGAGCTTCGGCCAAAAGACGCGCCATGATCACCTCCGGGCGTCGCCCCAGCAGGTTTGCCGCCAGTTCTGCCGGCACCCCGAAATTACTGCTAAGATTGACCGTCGGACGCTGCAGGGAAAGTGCCCGGTCCGGCCCGGCGCCTGCCAGGGCAGCCAGGCGGTTACCGGTCAGGCCGATCTGCTCGTCGATGGCGAACAGATCACCCTCGGCTCCGGCCAGTCGGGCTTTGGCCTCACTGACGCTCCCCTGGGTTTCCATGCCGTTGGCGAATCGTTCCGCAAAAAGTTCAACCGTCTTGCCGCGGATATCCACCGTACGGGCGGCGGTATCCCGTAGCGCATGGAGCCCGGCCAGATCCGAGTAATTCATGGCAATGGCCGCCGCGATGTTCAGCCGCACCAGAGCTGCCTCGGCACGGCTCGCCTCCAGTTGAGAGGTGGCCGCCGCCAACCCCGCACGGTTCTTGCCCCAGAAATCGATCTCCCAATTCAGGTTGATCGTTCCCAGCCCGTAATCCTGCCAGCCGTCAGAGGCTGGGGATCGGGGAATCAGGTGGTTGTAGCTGATCTTCTGCTCAGTCACCGAGGCATTGGCGCTTACCTGCGGAATCAGGGCGGATCTGGCTACCTTGATGTATGCTTCGGCCCGGCGCATGCGTGCCGCTGCCGCGGCCATGTCCGGCGAATCGCGCATTGCCTCGTCAATCAATGTGACGAGCTGAGGATCGCCATACGACTGCCACCAGCGTTCTGCCGGCCAATTGCCGGCGGGTGCTGAAAATGATGCTGTGGTCTGATAGTCGGAAGAAGGTTTCATGCTGTGGAGCCGGCCGGTTTCCGGAAGCATGGCGCAGCCGCCAAGGCCTGTCGCCACGAGCAACGCGATGGTGATAATCAGCCGTTTTGGAGACGATGTGGACGGTAGTGATTCAAGAATCATCTATAAGCTCTCCCACGCTCTTGATTTAAAACTGTACCGTACGGTACAGAATTAAAAAGGTAATGTCAAGCCACAAAACTCACCAGCAAATTCCACTGGGTCACGAATCAATTTGGTGGAGAAAGAGCCCGATTCATCGCTGAATGCGAAACTACCAGGGAAATCCAGCCGTCGCAGGCAGCAATAGGCTGAGTTTATTCAACAGTTAACTGGACAGTAGCGAGTATGTATACGCATTGACACCCGCGGCAGGGCTGTGCATAGTAGCCCCGTGCGCTGGACAACGGGAAAGGACTTGCCATGAAACGGAATCGGGAAACGGTGCTGGCGGCGATCCGCGAGCGGGGCGGATCGGCCCCCTTTAGGGATTTGATGCAGGCCTTCGGGGTGACCAAGGGGGAGCGCAAGAGCTTCAAGGACTTTGTGGACAAGCTCGTCTCCGAGGGGCACCTGGTGCGGCTCAAGGGGAACAGCTATGCCCTGGCTGAAGGGGAGAACCTCGTGACCGGGCGTCTCTCATGCCACCCGGACGGTTACGGCTTCGTCATTCCCGAGGGTGGAGGGGACGATGTCTACATTCCTGCCCGGGCCCTTGCCGGGAGCATGCACGGCGACACGGTGGAGGTGCGGATCGAGACCTTCAAGGCCGGGGGGAAGAAGGAGGGGCGCATCGTCCGGACCGTGGCGCGGGGGCAGGCCCGGGTTGTGGGCAGGTTCGAGCAGCTCAAGGGGTTCGGGGTCGTGGTCCCCGACGAAACCCGCATCAGCCAGCAGATTGTCATCTCCCGGGAGGGGATCGGCCGGGCCAGGGGGGGGCAGGTGGTTGTGGCCGAGATCACCGCCTATCCGACGGAGAAGCGCAGGCCCGAGGGGCGCATCGTGGAGGTCCTGGGGTTCCCCGACGACCCTGAGGTGGAGGTCCGGACCATCATTGCCAAGCATGACCTCCCCTTCGAGTTCCCCGCCGACGTGCTGGCCGAGGCCCGGGCCGTGCCCCAGGCCATCGGGGAGAAGGACCTGAAGGGGCGGACCGATCTCCGGGACATCGTGACCGTCACCATCGACGGGGAGACGGCCCGGGACTTCGATGACGCCGTCGCGGTCCGGAAGGAGCGGGGGGGAAACATCCGCCTCTGGGTCTCCATCGCCGACGTCGCCCACTATGTGAAGCCTGAGGCACCCCTCGACCGGGAGGCGTACCTGCGGGGGACCTCGGTCTACTTTCCCGACCGCTGCATCCCCATGCTCCCGGAGGAGCTCTCCAACGGCATCTGCTCCCTGAATCCCCGGGTGGACCGGCTCACCATGACTGCCGAGATGCTCTTCACCCGCAGCGGCACCATGAAGGAGGCGTCCTTCTATCCGAGCGTGATCAAGAGCGACGCCCGGCTCACCTACACCATTGTTAAAAAGATCCTCGCGGACGGCGACACCGAGGCCATTGCAGCCCACAAGGAACTGGTCCCCCACCTGGAAGCCATGCGGGAGCTGGCCCAGCGCCTTACGGATAAGCGGCGCAAGCGCGGAAGCATCGACTTTGACCTGCCGGAGCCCCAGATCATTCTTGACCTCCAGGGTGAGACGATCGACATCATTCAGGCCGAGCGCAACCTGGCCCACCGGCTCATCGAGGAGTTCATGCTGGCCGCCAACGAGGCGGTGGCGTCTCACATCGAGGCGAAGGGAATCCCCTCCCTCTACCGGGTCCACGAGCCCCCCGACCCGGCAAAGCTCATCGACTTTCAGGAATTCATCTTCAATTTCGGTTTCCACTTCCGGATGGAAGGGGACCGGGTGGAGCCGGCGGAGATTCAGCGGATCCTTGTCGAGACCGAAGGGACGCCAGAGGAGCGGATGATCAACCAGGTGCTCCTGCGGTGCATGAAGCAGGCCCGCTATAGCCACGAGAACCTGGGGCACTTCGGTCTGGCGGCCCGCTGCTACACCCACTTCACTTCCCCCATCCGCCGCTACCCCGACCTCGTCGTCCACCGCATCCTCAAGGGGCTTCTGGCGGGAAAGATTACGGAGAAGGAGATCGAGCGGCTGGAGACGACGCTTCCCGAGACGGCCGGGCAGACGAGCCGGAGGGAGCGGGTCGCCATGGAGGCGGAGCGGGAGATCGTGGCCCTCAAGAAGGCCCAGTTCATGCGGGAGAAGATCGGGGAGGACTTCGACGGCTACATCACCGGTGTCACCTCCTTCGGCCTCTTCGTGGAGCTGGTGGAGCTCTTCGTTGAGGGGATGGTCCACGTCTCCACCATGCGTGACGACTACTACCGCTACGTTGAAAAGCAGCATTCCCTGGTGGGGGAGCGGTTGAAGGAAACCTACCGGCTCGGCGACAAGGTACGGGTAACCGTGGCGGCGGTGAATATCGAGAGGAAACAGGTCGAGTTTGTCCTGGCCGGACTCCACGAACGGCGCCCTGGTGCGGCGCCTCCGCCCGGCTCGGAGGAATACCCGCGGGTTCAGGTAACGGGGAAACGCCCCCGGGCCCTCCAGGAGCGAAGGCAGGGCAAGGGGGAAAAGAAGGAAGGCGGCAGGAGGAGCACGAAGGGTGGCGGCGCGGGAGGCGCGAAGGGGGGCGGCACGGGAGGCGCGAAGGGGGGCGGCACGGGCGGGGGACCCCGCAGAAGACGTCGGTGAAAGAAGCAGCAACGGGTCTTGACAGCGGCCATAAAATAGACCACATTATGCCCCGCTCATTTAGAGCCTGAAAATCCACAGTACGCACTTCACCGTGCCGGTCCCCCTGGCGGCTCTCAATGATCACACGACGTTTTCAGGAAGAACTTCACAAGCTCAAGGAAAGGGCACACGATTTCGTCTCCGCCCATCCCGAACTTGCGCCACTCATGGACGGAGCCCAGGCCGATCCCGATATCGAACGGCTCTTGGAGGGGACGGGGTTCCTCTCGGCACAGGTGCGGGAAAGGCTTGATGACGACTATCCCGAGATCATCCATCCCCTGATCGAGAGGATTCACCCTCAATGGCTGCGACCGACCCCCGCGTCGACCATTGTCGCCTTCACGCCGAGCCCTGCCTTGCGCCAATCTCTGGCCATACCGGCCGGAGCATGCATTGCTTCCGTGCCGGTAGAGGGGACGGTCTGTCACTTCAGGACCAGCTCCAACGTTATGGTCCATCCCCTCATCCTGACGGATGCGGTTTTCACCCAGCCCGCGGGATATCGCCCCTCGATTCGGCTTACCCTCGTATTGAACGGTATCCGTCTTTCCGATTGGAAAGTAGAGTCATTGCGGTTTTTCCTCGGAGGGAGCTTCGCCAATGCGGCGAATGTTCATCTTCTGCTTACCCGTCATCTTGAATCCATTTCAATCAAAGCTCTTGATGATGGTCAGCTTTGCTCTATCTCCCCCGAGAAGCTGAAGACTTTCGGTACCGGAGAGAGTGAAGATGGTGTCGCCGGCATCCCTTCCGCGTTCCCAGGCCTGCGAGCCCTCAGCGATTACTTCACCTCCCCCGAACAGTTCCTCTTTGTCGAGCTGGGGGGATTGGAGGGCTGGAAAGAGCGCGGCGACGGCACCAGATTCGAAATCACGTTCGCCCTCAAGAATGAACTGCCAGTCCCCCCTCCTGTCGTTGACAAGTCGGTTTTTGTCCTTTCCGCCGCCCACGCGGTGAACCTCTTCCCCCAGGATTCGGACCCGATCCCTGTCTCGGACGACGCCCATGTCTACGCAATTCAGCCATCCGGCAAGGGGAAAGGGCATAATCAAGTCTGGTCCGTTGTCGGCGCCACGGGGCTCCTCAAGAACGGAATGCGCAAGCGGGCCTACAAATTCCAGCAGGTTCCCGGCTACGGTCGGAGCAACGAGGCCACCTTCCGGACCATTGTCAGAAGTCGTCCCCTGGCGTCAGGCGCCGCCGTCTTTATCGAGTTGAATCGTCCGGAACCGGCTGAGGAAACCGTGAGCGCCCACCTCATCTGCACCAATGGCCGTCTGCCGGAGCGCCTGGGGATGGGGGATGTCTGTGTCCGTACTGCCGACATCCCCGAAAGCATCCAAATCGCTAACATAACTTCCCTTACACCTGCCGCTGATCCGCCTCTGGAGGCGAATCGGCTCTGGAGCCTCTATTCCCTGAGCGCCATGAGCAAGGCGGCCCTTTCCAGCGCCGAAAACCTGCGTAGTATCCTCGAAACGTGCGCGGCGGCAACGCGGCGTGATCGGGAGGGAGTCTCCCGAAATCTGGAACGTATCCGCGGAATCGTGGCAGTCACTGCCCGCGGGCGGGATTTTATGTACCGGGCCAGGCCGTGGCGGGGAATGGAAGTAATTGTCACGCTCGACAGCAGCAACTATGGCAGCCTTGGGGATCTCTACCTGTTCGGTTGCGCTCTTGAGAGGTTTATCGGCGGCTTTGCCACGGGAAATACTCTTGTGCAGCTGATTGTCGAAGACTCAAGCGGCAATTTTCGATATTGCTGGAAGGCACGGCCGGGCGAGCAGCCGTTGGTATGAGACTCGACGCTGCCCAAGGTGACGTGGACATCCGACGAATACTCTGTGAGATAAAAGGAGAGGAAGGCGATTTATGGAAAGAGGTGGCAAATACGGACATCCGAAGGTTCGTGACGTAAAGAGAAGCAACGAATACGGAGGGCGCCATCGCGCGCCGAATCGTCACCCCGACCCGCAAGGATCAAAAGAGTCCCTTATTGATGATCTTTTGGAATTATATGAGATCGGGAAAAGGATGCTTAAATCGCCCGAGGTTGAATTTTTCAGAAAACTGGACACCATCGAGGCGAAAGATCCGACACAACCAACCCCTCCAGAAGGTAAAAAGGCCATTAATTACCTTTTGAAAGGCATGAATGACATAATTAAGAAGCATTCCGGGCTAGATCCTCACATACCGCAGGTGGAAGACAGTGGCATGTTGATGAAAGCAACACAGGGTATCTACAACCACAATCAGGAAACACAAAACGAAATCGACAGGCTGGGAAAATGATCATGACCGATCAACGAATTTTCAGTAAGTTTTTCGCATTATTCCTCCTCCTTTTTATTGCTCTGACGGCATTCACCCCAACTTCTGCGTCGGCACAGGAAACTTATCTAAACAACCAATTTCTCAAAGCAAAGATCAAAGCTTCTCTCAAATTTGGCCCTAATGATTTTGAAACATTGCTCGTTGATTTTATGGTCAATGGCAATTTCGACGCCAAAGCTGTCGATCGGTCGAGCAATCCCCAGGCATTGTATCTCTACCGGGCTAACGACAAGATCGTTAGCTACATACGATCAAATGACAAGAAGCACTTGAAGGAAGCACTTGAGTCAATTGGTAAGGCCCTCCATTATGATACTGACAATGCGCTCCTCTACTTCATGAAATCTTACGTCGAACACTCCCTGGGTCAATCCGCTAAGGCATACGAAACCTTCAAGGAAGGGTGTGGCAATAAGAGCTTTTCCGCCTATCAAGAGTCTATCACCAAGGGACTGGTCACTTTTCTCAAAACGAACGACTCCTTCAATGCCTATAACTGCTTCTTTATCCACGTCTACTGGCCGAAGATCACTCTTGAAAAAGATTTGGTAGTCTATGTTGTGAAAACCGCTCGTGGTTACTACAAGGATCGAACAGTACAGCTGGCAAGTAAGCAACAGCTCTACAACTCGATGTGCAGTTATATGAATCGGAGAGAGCAATCTCTCGACTTGCTCCGTTCTTCCCTGTTCCTTATCGCGGAAAACCTCGTCAGAAAAGCTCCGGCGGAAATCGGTGTAAATCAGTGTCCTGTCAAATATGCTGCCTCAGTTAAGAACGCCGCCAAAGAAGCGATGCAGGCGGCCGAAAACTACCATAAAACCAAAAACCTTAAGTTCTTGAACGAATCAAGTTTCTGGAAAAACTTCAAAGAATTGTCGAGATAGAGGAGTCACCATGAGTCAATTCAATCAACCAGCCGCCGGTGTCGCCTCAGCCGCTCTCACCTTCATGCGCTCCGCCTCGGAGGCTAAGTTCCTCTTTGAAATACAGGGCGCAAACGCCGACGTCGCAGTCCTCAATTTCAAGGCCAGCGAGGAAATATCGGCACTCTTTCAAGTCGATCTGACCCTGGCAAGCGAGACCGAACTCACTTTTGCCGAGGTTAAACTCAAGGAGGCCGTCCTCACCATCAAAGGGCATCAGGAAATCTTGGATCAGCCCGACCGCTATTTTCACGGCGTTATTCGCAAGCTTCGCCACTCGGGAAGTAACGGTGTCCATCATTTCTACAGGGCACAGGTGGTGCCGTACCTGTGGCTCCTCTCCGTGCGGACGAACTGCCGGATCTTCCAGCATACAACCATCGAGGAAATCGTTTCAACCATCCTCAAGGAGCACAGCATCGCCGGCGATCGCTTTGAATTCCGTCTGGAGCGGGAAAAGATCCCCCGCAAGTTCTGCACCCAATTCGAGGAAAATGACCTTCACTTCATCTCCCGACTCCTGGAAGAGGAAGGGATTTTTTACTTTTTTGAGCATAGCGAGGATAAACATGTCCTCGTTTTCTGCGACACCCCGGCCTACTACCAGGAGATCAGGGGGAATTCTGCAGTTACATTCAACACCAACGACGGCCTGGCCGCCGAGAATGAAAGCGTTTTCGCCTTTTATCGCTCGGAGCGGGTCCGTTCCGGAAAGTTCACCCATCGCAACTACAATTTCAAAACCCCGACCCTTGATATATCCACTGAGAACGAAGGGGAAGAGGAAACCGCCCTTGAAGTCTACGAATACCCGGGGCCTTACGGCGAAACCGGCCGCGGAGATCAGCTTGCAAAGGTGCGCCTGCAGGAGATCCACTCCCTGAAAGACAAGGCAAGGGGGCAGAGCTTTTGCCCACGGCTCGTCCCCGGCGCAACATTCACCCTGACCGATCACTCAACAAACCTTCTGAACGACAACTATCTCCTCGTCGAGGTCATCCACACCGGTCGCCAGCCCCAGGTTCTTGGCGAAAACGCCAGCCAGTCACCGACGCACTACGGCAACACCTTCCTCGCCATCCCGGCAACGGCCACCTACCGGCCGGAGCGTATCACCTCCAAGCCGACAATTCCCGGCATCCAGACCGCCCGGGTCACCGGACCTCCGGGCGAGGAGATTTACCCCGACCAGTACGGCCGGGTGAAAGTGCAGTTCCCCTGGGACCGTGAAGGAAAGGGAGATGAAAAGACCTCGTGCTGGCTCCGGGTCGCCCAGTTCTGGAACAGTGGTTTCGAGGGAAGCCAGTTCATCCCCCGGGTAGGTGACGAAGTGCTCGTCGCCTTTGTGAACGGTGACATGGACTACCCCATCATCATCGGCAGCAACGTCAACGAGAACATGCGGCCCAACTACGACCTCCCCGCCAACAAGACCCAGAGCGGCATCCGCACCCGCAGCTACCCCAACGGCAGCCGCGACAACTACCACGAACTCCGCTTCGACGACAAGAAGGGAAGCGAGGAGATCTACCTCCAGAGCGAGAAGGACTGGAACATCCTGGTCAAGAATGACAAGGGGCAGACTGTCGGACGGGACGAGAGCTTGACCGTCGGCAACAATCGTTCAAAAACGGTCGGGGTAAATCAGAGCGAAACCATTGGCGTCGACAAGACCATTCAGGTGGGGGCAAACCACAACGAAACCATCGGCGCCAACATGACCCTGAGTGTAGGCGGCTTCAAAAACGAGAGGGTCGGCATAAATTCGCTTGAAATGATCGGCGGCGCGAAGGAACTTGCTATCGGCGGGCTCTACCAGGTTGCGGTTGGCGGCGTCATGAACGAGACCGTGGCCGGGGCAAAGACGGAAGAGGTCGGACTGGCGAAGGCGGTGTTCGTCGGCAATAACATGATTGAAAACGTAACAGGCGACCGAACCACCAATACCGGCGGCAATTACACGGAAACCACCAGTGCGAAATATTACGCTAAAGCGAATGAGTATGTCATCGAAGCCCCTAAAATTACGCTCAAGGCCGGCTCTTCAACCATTGTCATGGATGGCAGCAGCATAACAATCAAGGCGAGCAAGGTCTTCACAAACTGACCGGAGTTCGGGGCTATCCCAATAATTCGGAGAAGCGATTTGAGAAAAAAGGATTCAGCTGTTTTGTCGGCAAATTACACCTCTCTGTCGGAAGGGCTTCGCATCGGCCGCATCGTTTCCGTGGCGGACAACCGCTTTATTGTCGATTACCCGGAAAATTCCCTTGGTCCTATCGCTGCCCGGATCACCAGCTCAGCGAAGAGTCGGATAACGGGCAACGGCAGCCCCGCCGGCAAGGAAGTGCTGTTGGCATTTGAGAACAACGATCCCGCACAGCCTATCATTGTTGACACCATGTACTCACTGCTCGATGAGATTGCCGAGGCGACAACGGTCGAGCCTGAGGCGGCCGTTCCAAACGAAGCGACCATCGACGGGAAACGGATTACCTTTGATGCGCAAGAAGAAATCGAACTCAAATGCGGGAAAGCCAGCATCGTTCTCACCAGCGCCGGAAAGGTGATCATCAAGGGGGCTTACCTGCTCAGCCAGTCATCGGGCGAGAACAAAATCAGAGGCGCCTCCGTCGGAATCAACTGAATCATAAGGGCTCCCTCAATAGATGAATTCGACAATGACGGGCATACTGCAACAATTTGCCGATGAGGCGGCGTTTCTCTGGTTTCTTCGCGCCAAGGTCGTTCATGCGCCGCACTTTTCCCTGGACGACCTCGACCGGTTCGATGAAAGGCTGGAGGCGCAGGTCGACGGATTGCGCGTGGGTGAAGAGGCGTCGTGGGAGATCTGCCGGTCTCAGCTTGGGGGCGGCGTTGTCGAAGGGGTGTTCGTTCCGGCAGTTTTGGCCTTTGACTGCGGAGACAATGACCGCATCCATGAAGTCATGGAGACGGTGGGGGAGGATCGAGCCAAGGCCGGCGCTGTTATTTCCGCTCTGGGATGGCTGCCGTTTGAACGTGCCGAGCTCCATATAAGCAGATTCCTTGCCGATGAATCCTCGTTTCGCCGTTACATCGGCATAGCTGCCGGCGCCGTCCATCGCCATGCCCCTGGCCGTCATCTGAACAAGGCCGTGAACGATACGTTCCCGCCATTGATTGCCCGAGGGCTTCGTGCGTATGGAGAATTGGGAAGAGGCGGTGAACTGAACGGTTTAAGGCTGCAAGACTACTTGACAGATGACGACGACGAAATCCGCTTTTGTGCTGCTTGGTCCGCGTCTCTTGCCGGAACAGGCAAGGCCGTGGAGGTATTGAAAAGTTTCGTCACTCCCGAATCCCCGTATTCCGAAAAAGCCCTGGATGTTTCAGTTCGGTGCATGCGCTGCGCAGACGCCCTTGCATGGCAGCGGGAGCTGGCACAATCGCTTGCAACCTTCAGGTTTGCAACGATCGGCGCCGGAGCAGCAGGCGATCCTGTTCTTATCCCCTGGCTCATAGAACGGATGAAGACACCAGCGCTCGCAAGGGTTGCAGGTGAAGCGTTCACCATGATAACAGGCGTCGATATTGAACTTGAAGAGTTAAGCGGCACGCGGCCCGAAGGATTCAATGCCGGACCCAATGATGATCCGAAAGACCATAACGTTGCCATGGATGCCGATGACGACCTTCCCTGGCCCGATACTGAGCTGATTTTCGAATGGTGGGACAAGAACAGCGGCCGTTTCCCAAGCGGTACCCGTCACCTTCTTGGAAAGCCCGTATCGGCAGAATCTCTCCGGGTGATTCTCCAGGTCGGCCTTCAGCGCCAGCGGGCAGCAGCCGCCTTAGAACTGGCCCTGCTGAATCCGGGAAAGCCTCTTTTTGAAGTCCGCGCACCGGCTTCGAGGCAGCGCCAAGGGATTTCCGTCCTATGAACGAACTTGTGATCACCGCGGTAAACAGCATAACTGCCGTAGGGCATGACGGCCGATTGACCGCAGCCTCCGTCCGGGGGGGAATCTCGCGCTTTACCGAGTACGACGAGTATCTCGACAGAAACGACAACCCGATAACAGTGGCGCAAATAAGGGGGATCAATGAGGGATGGGATACTCCTCAGCGTATGGCCGGTATCGCCGGTGTTTGTCTTGCAAGCATGCTGGATAAATATTTTCAGCACGACGGGCGAAGACCTTCGCACGTCCACCTCTTTCTGGGCGTAGCCTCCGAAGAGCGGCCGGGTCCGCGCTATGAAGAAAGCTGCCTGTTTCCGCTGTTCGGGATCATCGGTAAATGGGCGGACAAGGCTGATTATCAAGTCGTCCCCCGAGGAAACGCATCGTTGATGTACGCCATTGACCAGGCCGGTAGACTGATCGGGAACACCCCCGGCACAGTGTGCATCATCGGCGGGGTCGATTCATTGTTAAGAACTTCAACCCTGAACTGGTTCGAGAAAGACAATCGCCTCAAATCCGGAAACTATGGCCGCCATCAGGGCCTCATTGCCGGGGAGGCGGTCGGATTTATGATCGTTGAAGGCCGGGCGGGGGCAAAAGAGGCGGGGAGGCGAATCCTTGCACACGTCGCGGGGCTTGGGGTGGCAAGGGAACCTGTGCCGCGGGCATCGGGCTCCCTCGGTCGAAACAGCGGGCTGACCGAGGCATGCCATGCTGCCCTGAACGGGCTGCGGGAAAAGGAAGTCGGCGCGGTGTTCAACGACCTTAACGGTGAAAACTCCCGGGCCAGGGAATGGAGCATGGCCGAAATGCGCTGCTTCGAGAGGCCGGATGAAAACAGGCGGCTTTGGACCCCTGCCAATTGTTACGGCGACATTGGCGCCGCCAGCGGCGTGGTTATGGCGAACATTGCCACGCAAGGGTTTGTCCGCGGCTGGCTGCCTTCTCCTGTCCTCGTGTCCTGTTCCGATGACCACGGGCCATGCGGCGCCCTGGTATTGGAAAAGGGGCAGTAAGCTGCGCAACTTGGAGTGATAACGCAGGAGGAGCATCTAAATGGGAAAATCATCGGTATTCGCTAACGGGCAGGGTATTACCAACAAAGGCAGCGGAGCGGTAGTTGTGAGCGGCCCCGATGTCTGCCTAACCCCCATGGGCTCTTCCGTAGTGCCGATACCCTATACCAATGTCGCCGGATCGGCCAGTCTCGCCGATGGCACAAAAACGGTGAAGATCGACGGTACCATGGGCGCAATCGACGGGTGCTGCTACAAGACAAGCACTGGCGATGAGCCGGGGAGCAAAAAAGGGGTGAGGTCCGGCACCATAAAGGACAAAGCCGAGTTCATCAACTACTCATTCGATGTCAAGATCGAGGGGAAAGGGGCATGCCGCAACTCCGACCCCATGACGCAGAACAATAAAAACGCCATGTAAGCACGAGGTTTCCTCGGCCGCATCGCCACAGTTTTCGGGAGAGCGCAAATCATGGGAGTGAATAACGATTCCAATGCCGGCCAGTCGACCGGCGAGCAGAAAGTTGTGCCCGACAAAAATACCTTTCGCCTTAAGGTGGTGGAACATCTTTCGTGGGAAACCTACGATGAGAAAAGCCGTACTTTCAAGCTTGGTCACGAAGATAACAAACCGATCGGAGGCAGAAAGTTTAAAATCAAGATGCCGGATGGCAGCATCGTGGACAAGGTTACCGATGACAACGGAATACTAGAACTGGTAGATCAGGAAGCCAACGCAAAGTTCGAGGTCATCTTCGAACCGGAAGAAGCCGCCCTTAACAACAAATACAACCTGTTCTACAACCGGACTGCAGTAGTGAAAACCAAACTCCCTGAGGACAACCCGTGACAAATGCCGGCAACAAGCGAATAGAGCAAAACGATCCCAAAGGAAAGGTTCTCCAGCACGTCAAGCCCGACATGATGTGCGGCGAGGTCCACACCATCAGTATCTATAAGCCCACCATTATTGTCGATTCCCACATGCACATACAGAGCGGGCGCTGCGCTCCTCTGCAGTTCGTCAGGGATCAGGGGCCGCAACCCGTGGCCATGCTGCAGACGGCGACCTCCGCTTCCCGGGGGTGGATAGAATGGAGCGGTCTGACCCTTGGCGCTATCTTTACGCTTTTGTTCGAGCCTGTCTGGGCACCGGCGCGCGCGGCATCCCGGTTGTTCAATAATGGTTCCAAAAACCCGGATGAAGGCATCCTGCAAGCCTCGCCCGTAATTGATCTGGTTGCAGAGCAGAAGAAAAATACCATCGATGTTGCCGAAGACTTCATTCTGGAGCGCGAGAAGGTTCTTGCCAGCTATTTCATGAAGGAAGCCCTCTACCAGGATGTCCCCCACCTTGTCTTCACCAGCGTAGTCATGACCATGGACATGGAATACTGCCACATTGACGGCTACTTCGGCCTCAAAGTCTACAACCCTCTTTACGAGAAACGGGAAGACATCGATGCGAACAAGCCCTGTGCTTACTGGACGCCGCAGCACGGCGAGTGGGTGAAGTCCCCGCGTGACAAAAGCGTCTATGTAAAGCGGGACAAACAGGCGGATACCACAGAAAAGCACCTGATGCCGAAGGAATTTGAAAAATACCAGGAAGAGGCACAAATAGAGGGAATAACCGCCGCCTACCTGGACGATAAAGGCAATGCCAGGGAACTGAAAATAGTCGCCGCGCCGGTGCTGATGCAGGACAAGGAAACCGAGCTGTACGAAAACTGGATAAAGCAGATGCAATACACCGAGCGTGCGGTCGTGAAGTATCCTCTGAAGCTTCTCCCCATGTACCACTTCGACCCCCGCCGCTGGCATCTGGAGAAAAACGCCACCGAGGTGCTTGACAAGGTTGGAGACAAGGGGCTCTACCTGGGGTTCAAGATGTACACCGCCCAAGGGTATCGCCCCTGGGATCCGCGGTTGCCGATTCTGAAGGATTTCTACGCCAAATGCTGTCTGCGCGGCATTCCCATCCTGAACCACTGCACCCCGAAAGGGGCTGCCGCCTACGAGCGAGATGAATATTACGCTTTTGAACACCCCCTCGACGGGGAGAATGACCGGAAACAGAAGCAGGACAAAAAATCGGACTACTTCAGCAGGCACTTCGTCTCCCCCCAGGCCTGGAAGAAGCTGCTGGACGGAGGAGCTGAACTGGAGGATGAACAGGGGTGTGTAGCGTTTAATAACCTGTACCTCTGTCTGGCCCACTTCGGCGGACCCACCGACCTGGGCATGGAATGGAACCGGCAAATCATCGAGATGATCGAAAGCGGGGAGTATCCCAACCTCTACACCGACATCTCGTCATCATTTGCCGACAGCGGGTTTCGCAAGGATTTCAAAGCCATTATCCAGAAACACCCCAAAATCAAAGACCGCATCCTGTTCGGCACCGACTGGTACATGACCTTTGTCTACAGCGCTCCCTTCGTGGGCAAGAATCTGTGGGACTACTGCACGGAGACCAAGAAGTTCCTGGATGACTTCGACACAAGCCTCTGGCCCGCCTTCACCCAGTATAACCCCTACCGCTTCTATCGGCTGGATCAGCAGATTGGACGGATTGCGGAGAATATCATTGAGATGCGGGCAAAGGATAAAAAGATTCGAGAAGTGCTTAAGCCTTTTGATGAAGAACAAATTGACGAGATTCGCAAAGAGGCTGCCTGGATCAAAGCTGCCAATCAGGGCCATGTCATTTATAAGGAGACACCATGAACTGCATGAAACGGATCTTCAGGACAATTTCCTGTATTCTTCTGCTTTCTGCTAACGCTTTTGGAGGAAACAGCATGGAATCTACGCATTTGTATGAAAAAGAAGACATCAAAAAAGCCGCATCGTTACCACCTCAAGTATTCAAGATCAGCGGCGGTCTGTTCGGTAGTTACCGCAATGTCTCCTTGTTTCCGGTCCCCTTCGACAATTCCGTGGGGAGCAACGATATGGGCAATGCCGTTACCATCATCTCCTTTCCCAAGGGGAAGATCGATTACGACCGCTACTTCCGCAATGCAGCGGACGACATGAGCGGCAGCGGAGAGTTTGTTTCGCAAACCGCAAAGGATATCTTGGGCTACGGCCAGGTTCGGCGTTTCCTGTTGTTTGACTTCAAAAAGAAACTGCACCGCGAGTACCGCATAGTCTTTCCGATTACACAATACATTCAAAAGATCGCTTTAGCCGATCCAGAACGCAAACGGTTTCTGTTTGAAATCGAATCGCAGAAACGTAATGCCAAAAACCCATTCGATTCAGACAACTTTTTACAATTGATTGATTTGAGTGATGACAAACACAAGGTGATAAAGGAAGTATTTAAGCCCGCTGGTACAATATGGACAACAACCAAAGACAGGGTTTTTTTGTGGGAATTTGACGAAAAAAAACTACATGTCTACAACATGAAGCTGGAACCGGCTGATCATCCGCTGGAGGCTGTGGTAAAGAAGTACAAGGACCAAATAGACTTTTCAAGAATTGCCATCCATCCATATCTGCCTTTTGCCTATCTCTATGGAGGGAAGAAAGGAGCGACCTTTATAAATTGGAACAAAGATAGAAGCGACGCGCCTCGTTGGTTAATTAGAGGCGTGGACTATGTTTCATTCTCACCTGACGGCAAATGGGTTGCCTTCCAAAAGGATTATCCTGAACCTAAGCAGACTTACCTCATGCCCGTCTCCGATAAATACCCCCATTATCTGGGCTCGCCCATCCTGCTGGCAGACACATATTTCAATGAAGGGAAATTTGCCTGGACCTCCAACCCTACGGGTTTTGTCGGATCGAGTTTGGACAAAATCTACCGATGGGATCTGGAAATCCGGGACTTCCCGCAAAAGGGCAAGATGTCGTTCCACGATTACGTCGTGCAGAAGGACCTGGAAAAGCTGGCCAAAGAAAAGCGCCAGGGGCTGGGAAAGTAGTCTGTTATGACGATAAAAATAGACTTCATGAGCGTTGCCCGGCGCATCTTTCGCCACCTGGCCATCGCTGCCTGCTTTGGTGTGGTGCTTGCCGACAGCGTTCATGGAGGAAATAAAATGGATTCAACGTATTTATATGAAGAAAAAGATTACCAAGCAAGAACCGTATCATTGTCCGCACAAACCTTCAAGATCAGCTTACCCTTCTTGTGTTGGTTGAGAGGGATACTTTTGAGTCTAGCCATTATCATAAAGGATATCCTGTGTTAAAATCACTTCACTACTGTCCGGTAAAGTTCGAATGTACTTCTGTAACCAACTGATTCTTATAGCTCTTTGACATAATTGTTCTTTTTTCGATTTGAATTCGTTTCGGGTGCTACCTTTCTGACTTCACAGGAGGGTGGCGATGCAATC